>JBBDWX010000075.1:0-7096 GCA_040902665.1 Dongiaceae bacterium | reverse complement strand
TGTCGCGACCCATGCCGGACTGCTTGTAGCCGCCCCATTGCAGCGTCATGTCGCCATGATCGAAGCAATTGACCCACACGACACCCGCCTGGATGTCGCGGGCCGCCTTGTGCGCGGTGTTCAGATCGCTGGTCCAGATCGACGCGGCAAGCCCATAGATCGAATCGTTGGCAATCTCGACCGCCTGGTCGATCGATTTGTAGGGCAGGATCGCGGCGACCGGGCCGAAGATCTCTTCCTGGGCGATCTGCATCCTGTTCTTCACGCCGGTAAAGAGCGTGGGCTCGACATAATTGCCCTTCTCGAGGCCCTTGGGCACCTTGCCGCCGAACTCGAGCCTGGCACCTTCCTTCTGGCCGATCTTGATGTAGTCGAGCACGCGTTTCTGCTGTTCGCGCGTGACCAGCGGGCCCATCGCCGTTTTCGGATCGAACGGATCGCCGGGTCGGAACTGGGTTGCCGCCTTCTTCTTGAACATGGCGACGAACTTGTCGTGGATCTTGTGATCGACCAGGATCCGCGAGCCGGCATTGCAGACCTCGCCCTGGTTGCCGTAGATGCCGTTGATCGCATACTGCACCGCGGTTTCCATGTCGGGCGTGTCGGCGGTAACGATCTGCGGCGACTTGCCGCCGCATTCGGTCGTGACGCGCTTCATGTTGGACTGGCCGGCATAGATCATCATCAGCTTGCCGACCTCGGCCGAGCCGGTGAAGGCGATCTTGTCGACATCGTTGTGCAACGCGAGCGCCTTGCCGGCTTCCTCGCCGAGCCCCTGCACCACGTTGAACACGCCGGCCGGACCGCCCGCTTCCATGAACAGTTTCGCCATCAGATTGCCGGAAAGCGGCGACTGCTCGGCCGGTTTCAGGATGACCGAATTACCGGCGGCGAGCGCCGGCGCCACCTTCCACGAGGCCATCATCAGCGGATAGTTCCACGGCACGACACAGGCGACGACGCCGAGCGGCTCGCGCAGGATGTAATGGAAGGCGTCCGCGGCCGTCGGTGCGACCTGGCCGTTGATCTTGTCGATCGTCTCGGCCATGAAGCGGAAGGTGACGGTCGAGCCCGGCACGTCGCTGTTGATCATGTCCGATACGGGCTTGCCCATGTTGAGCACGTCGAGCACCGCGAAGTCGGCGGCATGCTCGTCGATCAGATCGGCGAAGCGATAGAGCACCGCCATCCGGTCGCGCGGCGCCATGCGCGACCACACGCCGCTGCGAAACGCCTTGCGCGCGGCCTTCACCGCCGCGTCGACGTCTTCGGCGCCCGAGCGGGCGATCTCGGCGATCACCTCGCCATTGACCGGATTGACGGATTCGAACTTGCGAGCCTTCTTTGCCGCGACGAACTTGCCGTCGATGAAATTGCGGGTCTCCGGTCTGATGCGGTCGGCCAGCTTGTGCCAGTCCTTCGCCGTCAGCTTCTGCAGTTTATCGAGTTCCATTCTGTTACCTCCTTGAGGCGCGCCTTGCGCACCGGGTACGGACGATGCCGGCGCCGCCGCGTGCCCCGCGCGGGCGCCTGAAAAGGCCCGATTTATCAGGTTTTTGGGCCCGTTCTCCCCGGCCCGTTTTATAGCATTTGGCTTCGCGGCGTTCCTAGTCCCGGTCGGGACCGTGATCCGGGCCCCGGCCCCGAAAGCCGCTCAGCCGGCCGTTGTCGCGCCTGTCGACGCCGCTGCACGTTGCGCGAGGCGGCGTTCCCGGAACAGCACATAGAGGCCGCTCGCCGCGATGACGAGTGCGCCGGCGAGCGTCCACGCATCGGGGAAATCGCCGAAGATGAGAAGCCCGGCGAGGATCGACCAGAGGAGCTGCACATAGCCGAACGGCGCGAGGACCGAGGCGGGCGCAAAAGTGAAGGCGCGGATCAGCACCCAATGGCTCGCGCCGCCGAACACACCCATGAGCGCCATCAGCGCCCAGCCCTGCCAGTCCGGCCAGACCCAGTTGCCGAACGGGAGCGCCGCCGAGGTAACGACGAAGCCGCCCAAAGCGGTAAAGAACAGGATCGTGACCCAGTGATCGGTCGCACTCAGGATGCGCGTCGTGATCTGGTAGAGCGAAAAACAGAGCGCGACCGCCAGCGGCAGGAACATCGCCCAGTGCACGTCGGCAAAGCCGGGCCGGATGATCGCGAACACGGCGGCGAAACCGACAGCCACGGCGGCCCAGCGCCGCGGCCCGACCCGCTCGCCCAGCAGCAGGACCGAGAAGGCCGTCACCAGCAGGGGTGAGACGAAGCCGATCGCCGTCGCGTCGGCCAGGGGAATGTATTTGACCGCGAGGAAGAACGAGAAATTGGCGCCGACCAGCAGCAGCGAGCGAACCACATGCAGGCCGAGCCGGTTGGTGCGCAGCACGAACCGCCAGCGTCCGGCACCGAGCAGCAGGGGCAGCAAAGCGAGGTGGAAGAAGAAGCGCGCCCAGGTGATCTGCACGACCGGATAGTCTGCCGTCAGCAGCTTGCCGACGGCATCGAGACAGACGAACAGCGCACCCGCCGACAGCATCAGCAGGATGCCGCGAATGGGCGCAACGGAATCGTCGCCGCCGCGCGCTGCGATCATGGTCACCGCGCCCCTATGGCTTCGATCACGGACGGTCCTTCCCGGCCGCTCGCTCGATGCCACGAACGCAGGCTGACCGGCAATGCCGGCTACGCTTCGTCAACCCTGGTTGTCGTTGTCGTTATCGTTTTCGCTCTGACCGCCCGGCGGCCCCTTGCTCACGCCCGAATCGTCGTCGCGCTGATCCTGGGCGGGATGATCGCTCGTAATGTCGCCGGTGCGGATCCCGCCGCCGGAGCAATTGCCATAGGCGAGGCCGGAACTGCCGGCCTCGATCACTTCGGTTTCGCCGCCGCAGTAAATCACCGCGACCGCGCCCTCTTCGACAAAGAGCAGCACGTTGTTTGCCGCATCGATAATCAGGCGGAAGATCGTGCCGCGGATTTCCAGTGTCGCGGCGGGCGTAACGAGCTTGTAGCCTTCCTTGTTCTGCATGTCGCCCGAAACGAAGCGGAACACGCCCTTGCCGAAGGTGATGACCGCATCGCCGGTGCCTTGCGCCGGATCGTAGACGAAGCGATCGAGCACGACTTCGGAATTGCTGCCGACGCGAAGTCGTGTGCTGTCGAGAAACTCCAGCTCGGTCGATTCGCCGCTTTCAGTGCGCACGGTCTCTTCGGTAAAGACTGCATTGCCCCAGCGCAGCTCGCGCAGCTCGCCGGAGACGCGCGTGCCCTCGGCGCCGCGATATTCGCGCTCGAAAACGGCACCGATCTCGGGTTCGGCTGCAGCCGGTGTCGCGGCCAGCAGCGCGATCGCCGCACCGCCGGCCAGCCATGCATAGTTTCGCATTCTTTTCTTCTCCCTGGTGGCGACATGACCGGCCCGCTGCCCCGCTAGCCGGTCTTGGTTCGGGCCTCGAATACACCGTCCCATCCCGCCGCCGGCGGGTCACCCTCGTATATGGCGATGCGATCCTCATACAGATCGTAGACCGGAGCAAGCATTGTTGCCGCGCCGCGCCCCTGCCGGATGGCGGCGCTTGCAGCGACAAAATCGCGGTTTCGATAGGCCGCCAGCAGGGCCACAAAATTCGCCCGCATGGCGGCGAAATCCGGCGTCCCCGCAACGCCCGCATCGCCGAGAAGGGCGTGGATCGCTTCGGGTTGCGCGCGACCCTTGACCCGCACGCGATCGATTTCGATCAGCGCGAAATCCGGCACGGCGGCGGCGGTCGCATCCCCCACGACGATATCGGTGCCATAGAGCCGCGAGAGGCCCTCGAGGCGCGAGGCGAGATTGACGCTGTCGCCCAGCACCGAATAATCGAAGCGCTGTTCCGAACCGAAATTGCCGACGCTGCAGCGTCCGGTATTGATGCCGACGCCGATAGCGAGCGGCGAAAAACTTCCGCCTTTGGTCTTCGCATCGGCGATCCATCGTTCGTTCAGATCAGCGAGAGCCGCGCGCATGGCGAGCGCCGCCTCGAGCGCATGGCGCGCATGATCGGCATCGCTCAGCGGCGCATTCCAGAACGCCATGACGCAGTCGCCGATATATTTATCGATCGTGCCGCTTCTGTCCTGGATGACCCGCGTCATCGGCGTGAGGAACCCGTTGATGAGCCGCGTCAGCGCTTCGGGCTCGAGCCGTTCGGCAATGTCGGTGAAGCCGCGAATATCGCTGAACAGAATGGTGAGCTCGCGCGTCTCGCCGCCGAGCCGCAGCGCTTCGGGATGACGGCTCAGGCGATCGACCAAAGCCGGCGACACATATTGCCGAAACTGCGAACGGATCTGCTGACGCTCGCCTTCGGTGCGCATATAGCCGAGCAGCGACCCGGCAAGATAGACCGCGAGCGCCGCAATGCAGGGCGAGAGCGGATCGACCAGCCAGCGCTCGTAATGAAACGCCGCCCAGGAGAGCAGCAGCGAAAGGGCGACCATGCCGGTCGCAACCAGGGCTGTGCGCGCGGCACCGCTGCGCCGGATCAGCAGGATGGTCGCAATGCCGATCAGCATCAGATAGACGATCTCGGCGCCGTTCGCCCAGTCGGGCCGATAGAGAAAGTCGCCGGTCAGCACCTGCTCGAGCAGTTGCGCGTGGATCTCGACACCCCCGAGTGCGGGTTCGAGCGGCGTGGTGCGGATATCGCGCAGGCCCGAGGCGCTGGTGCCGACCAGCACCAGGTGGCCCGCCAGCAACGCTCCATCGATCGATCCGTCGAGCAGCTGCCAGGCCGGCAGAAAACGCTCCGGGCGATGGCCGCTGTCGTAGAGCAGCAGGCTGCCGGTCGCATCGGTCGGGATTTCCGCCGCGCCGATGCGCATGCCCACGATTCCGGTCGCGGCACCGAAACTCCTCTCGCCGCTGGCGCCCGAGGATTTGACCAGATGCCCGGCGGCACCCTGTGCGACGCGCAGCATCTCGGCAACAAAGGACGGATAGATCTCGCCATCGTACTGCGCGAGCAGCGGTACGCGGCGCACAATGCCATCAGCATCGGGTACGAAATTGGAAAAGCCGAGCCCCGCATAGGCCGCGCCGAACGGTTCGAGCGGTGCCGTCGCACCCGTGAAAGGCGGCACGAAGCGCAGCGGATCGTCGCCGGCGAAGGACATGCCGGCAGGGCGCGGCGGCCGGTCGCGACGCGGCTGATTGCCGAGCGCGAACACGCCGACCGTCGGCATGCGCTGCAGCGCGGCCGCAAGCAGCGTATCGGGATCGGGCAAGGCGAGCAGAGCTTCGCGGAGCGGCGCGATTGCCGGCGAATCGCCCCATTGTTCGGCAAGATTGCGCGGTGCGGTGCGGTCCGGCTCGGCGAGCAGGATGTCGAACCCGACCGTCACGGCGCCGGCGGCACGCAACCGGTCGACCAGCTCGGCCAGCACGCTGCGCGGCCAGGGCCATTGCCCGATCCGCGCCAGGCTCTCTTCGTCGATATCGACGATGCGCACCGGCGCCGACTGGAACGTTCGCGGCGCCAGGGTCTGGTAGGTGTCGAACAGCATGAGGCGCAGCCGCTGCACCCACGGGCCGTCGTCGACGCGGAAAGCGAGCGCCCCCAGCAGCAGCAATGCCGGGATCAGCATGTCGAGCCAGCGCTTCGTTCCCCGCATCCCGGCTTTCGCCTCTGCCTTGTAGATTGCCCCGGTCGATTGCCCCTGGTGCCGATTGGCAGCCCTTCGAGGGCCACTCTATCATCCCCGCCGCCGGCGGGGGGTTCGGTAACCGGACCGCGAACAGGGGCAGGACGATGCAGGGGGAGCGATGAGCGAGGCGTACCAGACCCAGCAATGGCAGAACCGCAAGCCGGCGGTTTCCGCGACCGGCGGCGTGGTCGTGGCGCAGCATGCGCTTGCCGCACAGATCGGCGCCGAGACACTGATGCGCGGCGGCAACGCGATCGATGCCGCCATCGCAACCGGCTTCGCCGTCTCGGTGCTGGAGCCGTGGATGAGCGGGCTCGGCGGCGGCGGCACTATGGTCGTGCATCGCGCCGGCAAGTCGGCAGCGCAGGCGATCGATTTCGGCATGCCGGCGCCGGCCCGGCTCGATCCGGCCGCGTTTGCATTGGAGGACAATGGCCGCGATGGCACAAAGGCGGGAGCGGGCATGTTCGCCTGGCCGAAGGTCGTCGAGGATCGCAACATCGTCGGGCCGCTTTCGGTCGGGGTGCCGGGACAGGTCGACGGCATGCGGCTCGCGCATGAAACATTCGGATCGCTTCCCTGGGGCGATCTGATCGAACCGGCGCGACGCCTTGCCGAAGACGGGCTCTATCTCGACTGGTATGCCGCACATTCGATCCTGCTGGGCGCGCGCGACCTCGCACGCTTTCCGGAAAGCCGGCGCATCTATCTCGCCGACGGGCTGCCGCCGGTGCCGCGCGGCGAAGAAGGGCCGATCTTGCGTCTTAGGCTCGGCCGGCTGGCCGAAACGCTGGCGCGGCTGCAACAGCATGGCGCGCGCGATTTCTACGAAGGCGAGATCGCCGCTTCGATCGAGAGCGACATGCGCGATGCCGGCGGCTGGCTCGACCGCCGCGATCTCGCCGCCTATCGCGCGACGCTTAGACCCGCGCTTGCCATTCCCTATCGCGATGCGATCGTGCAGACGGCGCCCGGCCTGACCGCCGGACCGACGCTGCAGCGCGTGCTCGGCATCTGGACGGATGAATGGGCGGCGACGGGTGCGACACCCGATGGCGCCGCCTATGCAACCTATGCAACCGCGCTCGAGCGCGCCTATCGCGAACGCTTCGACACGCTCGGCGACGATGCCGAGGCGAAGACGCAACCGGCCTGCACCACGCATCTCTCGGTCGTCGATCGTGACGGCACGATGGCGGCGCTGACGCAGACCCTGCTTTCGCGCTTCGGTTCGAAGCTGATGCTGCCCGGGACCGGCATCATGACCAACAATGCGATCATGTGGTTCGATCCACGGCCGGGCCGGCCGAATTCGCTCGCACCCGGCAAGCGCCCGCTCTCGAACATGTGTCCGACCATCGTCGCGAAGAACGGTGTGCCGCAGGTCGCGCTCGGCGCCTCGGGCGGGCGGCGGATCATGCCGGCG
>JBBDWX010000074.1:0-7102 GCA_040902665.1 Dongiaceae bacterium | reverse complement strand
AAGCGCCGGGACCATAGGGGAAGGGTCCGGGCAAGGCAAGATTTCGCCGGGCCCGGAAAGCCTCACGGACGGGCATGGCGGCGCGTCGCCGCCGGGCCCCAATGTCCTACGACACGGGCATGGCGGCGCGTCGCCGCCGGGTCCGGAAAGCCTCAGGAAGCCGGCACCGCCGCGCGTCTATGCCCGCGCAGCCAGACCAGCGCAATCAGGATCGCGACCGCCGGCAGGATGCCGCCCAGATTGACCGCCGCCCAGCCGAGGATGCTGTGCAGCGCGCCGGCCGCGAAGGAGCAGACGGCGACAATGCCGAACACCAGAAAATCGTTGAGCCCCTGCGCCTTGCCGCGTTCGGCCGGCGTGTGGGTTTCGGTCAGCAGGGTCGACGAACCGATGAACAGAAAATTCCAGCCGACGCCGAGCAGCAGATTGGCGAGCCAGAAATTGAACACGTCGATACCGGCCAGATTGGTCGCGATGCAGCCCGCGAACATCGCCACGCCGACGAACATGATGTTGAGCACGCCGAAGCGGGCGATCAGGTGCCCGGTGACGAAAGAGGGCGCAAACATGCCGAGCGCATGCCACTGGATGACAAAGGCTGCATCCTCGAACGCATGACCGCAGGCAACCATCGCAAGCGGCGTTGCCGTCATCACCATGATCATCACGCTGAACGCGCTGATGCCGCCGATGACCGACACGATATAGGCCGGCTGGCGCACGATCGCGGAGAGCGGCCGCCCCGTCTCCTTGCGTTGCGCCAGCGTGAGGCCGGGAATCCGCAAGGCCTGCAGCAACCCGACGGCGGCCAGATTGAGCGCCATCACCACAACGAAACAGCCGGCAAAAATATAGGGGTTGAGCAGGTCGATCGACCATTTGGCCAGTTCCGGTCCGAAGATCGCCGCGACCACGCCGCCGGCCAGCACCAGCGAGATCGCCTTGGGCCGGAATGCCGCGCTCGACACCTCGGCAGCGGCGAAGCGATAGAACTGCGCGACGCCGTTGGCCGCGCCGACCAGGGCGTTGCCGAGCGCGAACAGCCAGAAATCGCCGAGATAGACCGCCACCACCATGATCGCGCCAGCGAACACGCCGAGCATCGCGCCGAGCGTGAAACCGAAGCGGCGCCCGAAGCGCTGCATCAGCATCGAGATCGGAAACGAGATCGCCATCGTTCCAATGAACTGCAGGCTGAACGGCAGGGTCGCGAGCGCCTTGTTCTCGGCCAGCATCTGCCCGACCAGCGCCGAGACCACGACCATGATCGAGATCGCGGTCATGTTGAGCGCGAGGCTCGATGCGAGAATCAGGACGTTGCGACGGCCGCCCGCGGGCGTTGCTTCGGTTTCGGTCATGGCGGCGCGGAGGATGCAAGGCGGGACGCGGCGAAGCAAGCATCCGGCCGCCTTCGGGCCCTGCACCGAACGCAACCCTCATGCGCGTCGCGGCAATTTCGCCGACAATTCACCGATGCTGCCGGTCACCGATGCTGCCAGCCGGTCCGGCCGAGTTCGATCGGCTTGCCCGCGCGATCCAGCATTTGCACGCTTTGCCCGCCTTTCATGACCCCGATCTCGGCGATCGGCAGACCGAGTTTGCGGCCGAGTGCCTGAACCGAGTCGCACATCGGCGGCGCGACGGTGAACAGGAGTTCGTAATCGTCGCCGCCCGTCAGGACGCGCGGCAGCAAATCCGCATCGGCCTCGACCGCATGGCGGGTCGCCTCGGATAGCGGCACGCGGGCGGCGCGGATTTCCGCTGCGAGGCCCGACTGTTTGGCGATATGTCCGAGATCGGCGACCAGCCCATCCGACACGTCGATCGCCGCAGTTGCCAGATCGCGTTCGAGCAGCGCCGCACCGAGCGCCAGCCGCGGTTCCGGCAGGCGGTAGCGCTGCGCCAGCGCCGCACGATCCGCTTCGGCGAGATCGCCGAGTTCGCCGCGCAATGCCATCAACCCCAGCGCGCCGTCGCCGATCGCGCCCGAGACCATGACGAGATCGCCGGCGGAAGCACCGCTGCGCAGCAACACATGACCCGCCGGCACCTCGCCGAAGGCCGTGACGGTGAGCGCGGTCGGGCCCGGCGTCGATGTGGTATCGCCGCCGAGCAGGCCGATACCGAATTCCTGCTGATCCGTTGCGAGGCCGGCGGTAAACGCCGCGATCCAGGCTTCGTCGACGCGATCTGACAAGGCCGTCGTCATCACGTAGCCGACCGGCCGCGCGCCCATCGCCGCGAGGTCCGAGAGATTGACCCGCAGCATCTTGCGCGCGATGTCGCCGGGCGGATCGTCGGCAAGAAAATGCACGCCCTCGGTCAGCGCATCGACGGTCACGACGATGTCGCGGCCCGGCGGCGGCGCGAAGGTGGCGCCATCGTTGCCGAGTCCCGCCGCCCCCGGCATGGAGGCCGCGAGCGGTGCGAAATACTTCGCGATCAGGGCGAATTCATCCGCCCGTTCGGCATCGCGTTTCGTATCGCGTTTCATGGCGGCTATAATAACGCACCGGCAACGCAAAGTATCCGTCGGACGGGAGCAGATTGTGGCCATCGATGCGGTGATCTTCGATTTCGGCGGCGTCCTGATGGACTGGAGCCCGGATTATCTCTACCGGAAGCTGATTCCCGATCCGACCGAGCGCGAGAGATTCCTCACCGAGATCTGCAGCCCCGACTGGAATCTCGAACAGGATCGAGGTCGTTCGTGGGACGACGCGATCGCCGAACGCATCGGGCTCTACCCCGACCATGCGCTGCTGATCCGGGCCTTTCGCGAACGCTGGATCGACATGCTGGCCGGCCCGATCGAGCCGGCGGTCAACCTGGTCGCCCGTCTGCACCAGGCCGGAATCGCGCTCTACGGCCTGACCAACTGGTCGGAAGAGACCTACGAGATCGGACGACCGCATATGCCGTTTTTGCCGCATCTGCGGGATGTCGCGGTCTCGGGCATCGAACGGGTGGCGAAACCCGATCCGCGCATTTTCCATTTGCTATTGGACCGGAACGGACTGACCGCGACCAACACCGCGTTCGTCGACGATAACGAGCCGAACATCCATGCGGCGACTGCGATCGGTCTCAACGCCATCCATCATCGCGATACGGCCGACACGGAAGCGCGGCTGCGCAGGCTCGGTCTCGCGTTCTAGCGCGCCGCTGCCGCACTCGCGAACCGGTCCGGCCGACAAAGTGCGAGGATCGGATCGGTCGCACCGTCGAGCAGTTCCGCCGCCGCGATGCGGCCTATTGTCGGTGCGAGAACGATGCCGGCATGCATGACGGCGAGATAAAGCCCCGGAACGGCGGCGACCGATCCCACGATCGGCAGCCCGTCCCCCGGCATCGGCCGCAATCCCGCCGCGACATCCTCGAGCACAAGATCGGCACCGCCCCGGAGATCGCGACGCATTGCCGCAAGCGTGCGCTGCGCCACCGCCTGCGGGCCGTTCGCCGCGCTTTCGTCGATATAGTCCTCGGCCGCGACGATCGTCGTCGCCGATGACTGGCGGCACTCGAAGGCCGGGCCGGAGACGATGCGGTGCAGCAGCGGTTGCGGCGTCCGAAACCTGAGCAGCAAGGCCGGCGACGTATCGATCGCCGGTGCGATGCCGAGCGGCGCGCAGAGCGCTGCCGTGCCGAGCCCGGTCGCGAGCACGACCCGGTCGGTCGCGATCGTGCCGCTGCCGGTCACAACGCCGGTCACGCGCGCATCGTCGAAAGCCAGTGCCATAACCGGTGTCGTCAGCCTGACGATGGCGCCCGCCTCGCGCGCGGCTCGAATCAACGCGTCGGTTGTCGCGACCGGATCGAGCGCGCCCTCGCACGGCGCGAACGCCGCGCATTCGGGCGGCGACAACAGAGCGGGTTCCAGAACGGCGATCTCGTCGCGGCCGATCAGCCGGATATCGTAGCCGTGCGCCGCATGGTCGAGAACCATCGCGTCGGTCCGGTCAGGATCGGACGACCAGGTCAGTGCACCGCACCAGTCGATCGGCAACGCAGCGCCGAGTTCGTTCTGCAGCCGGCGATAGTCGCCGAGCGCCTGTTTGCGCAACGACGCATTCGCGGCCGCGACACCGTGCGAGACATTGATCCAGGCAAATGCCTTCGCCGTTACGCCGCTCGCCGGGCAGTTCTGTTCCAGAACCGTGACGGCGGCCCCGTTGCGCGCGAGATGCCAGGCGATCGAGGCGCCGACGATGCCGGCGCCGACGACGATGATCTTCGGTTTCGCGGTGTTCATGGCGGCCCAACGCGAGCGATCAGCGTCCCGCGTCCAGACTGTCGTTCCCGGACGAAGAAGATGCGGCATCGTTCCGCGCCCCGCCATCTGCTGCGATCTCTTCCGGCAGGGCGTCGGCCAGTACCGCTTTCGCCATCTCGTCGGGCCGCAACTCGGCCGCGATGCTGTTGAGCACGCCGTTGACCAAAGATGTTTCGCGCTCGCCCATGAATGCGCCTGCGATGTCGGTATACTCGCTGATGGTCGCGCGCGGCGGAATGTCCTGCCGGGTCGAAAGCTCCCACACGCCCGCGCGCAGAATTGCACCGAGCGTCGCCTCGAGCCGTTCGACGGTCCAGTCTTCCTTGAGCACGGCCGCGATCATGGAATCGAGATCGGAATGCTCCGCCGCGGCACCCCGCACCAGTTCGGCAAAAAACTTGCTGTCAGGCTCCGGCAGCGTCTGCCCGTCGATCGGTTCGGCGAGACGATGCGCGACGAATTCGACGATCGCGGTTTCGGCAGGGATCCCCGTCATCGCGATCTGATAGAGCGCCTGCACGGCCTTGAGCCGCGCCGTCCTGCGGCCAAGCCGCCTGTCGGGTCGTCGGCCCATTTTCTGCTCAGCGGCCGCCGCCGGAAATCGCGGCCGCGAGACGTTTCTTGACGGCGAGCATCGCAAGACAGGCCGCCGCCGCATCGCCGCCCTTGTTCTTGCGATCGACGCCGGCGCGCGCCCAGGCCTGATCGCCGTTCTCGACGGTCAGAATGCCGTAGCCGAGCGGAACCTGGTGGTTGACCGCGATGTCCTGCAGCGCGCGCGCGCTTTCACCGCAGACATAATCGTAATGCGTGGTCTCGCCGCGAATGACGCAGCCGAGCGCGAGATAGCCGTCGAACCCGCCACGCGCGATCGCCATGCGGATGGCCGCCGGAATCTCGAAGGCGCCGGGCACCGACAGCCGTTCCCAGCTGGCGCCGGCCTGCGCAAGCGCGGCTTCGGCACCGCGGACCAGTTCGTCGGCGATATCGTCGTAGAACCGCGCCTCGACGATCAGGATGTGCGGATGATCGGACAATGGAATTCCTCAGTCCGACGGAATGGGGCGTTGGCCGACGACGCGCAACCCGTACCCGTCGAGCCCCACGATCGTGCGCCTCTTGGTGTTCGAGAGCAGCACCATGTCCTTGACGCCGAGATCGACCAGGATCTGGGCGCCGATGCCGTAATCGCGCAGCACACCGGCATTGGCATCGCCGCTCTCGCGCGCGCGCACCAGATCGCTGACGCTGGTCGCGCGCGGTTCGCGGATCAGCACGATGACGCCGCGCCCTTCCTCGGCAATGACGCGCATCGCCGTCTGGAGCTGGCCGGCGCGGCCGTCATGCCGGTCGCCGAGCACGTCGTCGAGCACGTTGAGCGCGTGCATGCGCACGAGCACCGGACCCGGCTCGGAGAGATCGCCAATCACCAGGGCTAGATGCTCGGCATAGGCGATGCGGTTGGTATAGACGCAAACCCGGAACCTGCCGCCATATTGCGAATCGATCGCGCTCTCGGCGGTCCGTGTGACGATCTTCTCGGTGCGCCGCCGATATTCGATCAGATGGGAGATGGTCGTGATCTTGAGCCCGTGCCGCTGCGCGAAGGCGATCAGATCGTCGCGCCGCGCCATCGTGCCGTCGTCGTTCATGATCTCGCAGATCACGCCCGCCGGGCTGAGACCGGCCATGCGCGCGATATCGACCGCGGCTTCGGTATGGCCGGCGCGCACCAGCACGCCGCCGTCGCGCGCGACCAGCGGGAATACATGGCCCGGCGTCACGATGTCGCGCTCGGTCGAGTTCGGATCGATGGCGACCGCAATGGTCCGCGCCCGATCCGGGGCCGAGATGCCGGTTGTCACGCCTTCGCGGGCCTCGATCGACACGGTGAACGCGGTTTCGTGCCTGGTTTCGTTCTTGCGCGCCATCAGCGGCAGGCCAAGCCGGTCGACCCGCTCGCCCGTCAGCGCGAGGCAGATGAGGCCGCGGCCGTGCTTCGCCATGAAATTGATCGCATCGGGCGTCGCCATCTGGGCTGGAATGACCAGATCGCCTTCGTCCTCGCGACTCTCGTCGTCGACAAGGATGAACATGCGGCCGTTTCGCGCGTCCTCGACAATGTCTTCGGGCGCGGAAACGAGGTCGCGAAAGGCGACGACGCGCGGATCTTCGAGAGCGCTGCTCATGCGGGCGATCGGCCCTCCTCGTTGAGGCGCGCAACGTAGCGCGCCAGCAGATCGATTTCCAGATTGACGCGCCCACCCACTTCGAGCGTGCCGAACCCGGTCATTCGTTGCGTGATGGGTATCACATTGACGCCGAACTCGCTGCCATCCACTTCGTTGACCGTCATCGAGACGCCGTCGAGCGCGACCGATCCCTTCGGCGCAATGAAACGGGCCAGCGATGCCGGCGCGCGAAACCGGAAGCGCAGGCTGTCGCCGTCGGGCTGCCGCCCGATCACATCGGCGACCCCGTCGACATGGCCGGCAACCAGATGGCCGCCCAGCTCGTCGCCGAGCCGCATCGCGCGCTCGAAATTGACGGCACGGCCCTCGCGCCAGTCGCCCAGCGTCGTGCAGGCCAGCGTCTCCGCCGAGGCCTCGACCGCGAACCAGCCTTGCCCGCCCTCGCCTCCCTTTTCGACGACCGACAGGCAGCAGCCATTGCAGGCGATCGACGCGCCGTCGGAGATCGTGGCCGTGTCATAGGCAGTTTCGAACTCGAACCGCGTGACCCCGCCGGGCCGGATGCGGCGCACCCGCCCGAGGTCGGTGATGATGCCGGTGAACATGGCGGGCACGTTAGGCGCGACGGCGATAGGTT
>JBBDWX010000073.1:0-7113 GCA_040902665.1 Dongiaceae bacterium | reverse complement strand
CCTGCGGAGGGATGGCCGAGCGGCTGAAGGCGGCGGTTTGCTAAACCGTTATAGGGCCTCAAAGCCCTATCGAGGGTTCGAATCCCTCTCCCTCCGCCATTCTGCTTCGCGTCAAATTTGCAGCGACCAAGCGGCGAACCAAGCCAGCTCGGCCGATTTTGTGCGCTTCGCGTGGTGCGCCTAACATGGGCGCCCGTGTTAGAGGCATCCGATGACCCCACCCACCTATGAATCCGTCTTCCGGCGCAAGGAGTTTGCGATCGTCTCGCTGCTCCTCCTGGTGGTCGGGATGTTCGGTGCCATCGCGCTTGCCGTGATTCTCATCGAGGACGGCAACGACCTGCTGCCTGTCATTCTCTGGACGCTGGGCCTGGTTTTCGTAGGAATTTTCTTCGTGTTCGCCGCGGCCTTTCGCGTGCATCGCTGGACCATCGAAGCGACCGGCATCCGCATCGAGGAACGGCAGAAAGTGCCACTGACCGGATTTTCCCGACGGACCTTCGTCGCGTTCGCCGACATCGCCGAACTGCGCAATCTCGAGAGCGGCTTCGACGGGGTGATCGAACTCGTCGCGCGCGACGGCACTGTCTACCGGCTGATGCGGCACTCGGTGCTGGCGCGCGCGAAGGTGCCGGAGGCGCAGCCGGATTTGCAGGCCTTCGCCGCCGCGCTCTCGCAGGCGATTGCGGCAGCCGGCGTGTTGCCCGTTCCGCTGACCGAGGGACTCAGCTTTTGGAACCGGCGCGCCGGTCTGACCGTGATCGCAGCCTTTCTGATTTTCTCGATCGTCATTGCGGCAGCCACGCTCTGGGCGCTGCTTGGCGGCGGGCTGCCGTATCGACCGCGCATCGGCGAGGCCATCGTCATCTTCCTCGCATTGCCGTTCGGCGTCGGTTATCTGCTGCACAAATCGCTGAAGCGACGCCGGCGAGTGTTAGTGGCGGCGCGTCCGCTGCCATGACGGTCGTCCGCCCGGCGCGGGCCGATGGCCTGTTGCGCATCGACGAGACGCAATGGCGCGAGCCGGAAACGCTGGTGGCCGCGCTGCCGGCGGCGCCCGGCACCGTCTTCCTCGACAGCGCGATGCCGCATCCGACCCTCGGGCACTGGTCCTATATGGCGTTCGATCCGTTCGGCCATTTCCTGGTACGCGACGGCAAGGCGTTCTGGAACGGAGAAGCGCTCGAGCGATCGCCGATCGAGGCGCTGCGCGAGACGCTCCGGCAGTTCGCGCTCGATGGCGACGATCGGGCCTTGCCGCTGCTGCCGGGCGCGACGGGCACAGTGTCCTACGAAGCGGGTGCGCTGTTCGAGCGACTGCCGGTGCCGCGTGCGTCGGGGCCGGCGGCACCGGATATCGAATTCTGGTTTCACGACGCCGCCATCGTCTTCGATCTCGCCGCACGGCGGATGTTCGTCGTCTCGACGGGTTTGCCCGAATCCGATCCGGCAAAGCGGGACCGACGCTGCGAAGCGCGCGCGCAGGCGCTGTACGAATGGCTCGACGGGGCGCAGCACGCAGCACCGCGAGCGCGACTGAAATTGCCGCGCGAGGCATGGCGCTCGAACATGAGCCGGCCGATCTACGAAGCGGCGATTGCGCGGACGCGCGACCTGATCCTCGCCGGCGACATCTTCCAGGCCAATATCGCGCAGCGCTTCAGTGCCGGGCTGCCTTCCGGCTGGGATGCGCCTGGAATTTACGGCCAGTTGCGCAGCGCCAACCCAGCGACCTTCGGCGCCTATATTGCCGGCAGCGATCAGGCCGTGCTGTCGATGTCGCCCGAGCGGTTTCTGACATTGCACAATGGGGTTGCCGAGACACGGCCGATCAAGGGCACGCGGCCGCGCGCAAGAGATCCGGCGGAAGACAAGCGTCTGGCGGACGAGCTGGTCGCAAGCGAGAAGGATCGCGCCGAAAACGTGATGATCGTCGATCTGCTGCGCAACGATCTCTCGCGTGTCGCGCAGCCGGGCACGGTCGACGTGCCGGTCCTGTGCGGTCTCGAAACCTATGCCTCGGTGCATCATCTCGTTTCGGTCGTGACCGCGCGTCTGCGCGACGGGGCCGATGCGCTCGATCTTCTGGCGGCCTGCTTTCCGGGCGGTTCGGTCACCGGCGCGCCGAAGATCCGCGCGATGGAGATCATTCACGCGCTCGAGCCGGATCGCCGCGGCGTCTATTGCGGCTCGATCGCACATTTCGGTTTCGATGGCAGTCTCGACAGCAATATCGCGATCCGCACGCTGGTATGCTCGGGCAACGAAGCCTCGTTCCATGCCGGTGGCGGCATCACGCTGCTCTCCGATCCCGCGTCGGAATACGAGGAAACGCTGGTGAAGGCCCGCCGCGTATTCGAGGCGCTGGCGGCGGGGTGATGCGGTGATCCTCATTATCGACAATTACGATTCGTTCGTCTTCAACGTCGCGCGTTACGTCGTCGAGCTTGGCGAAGAGGCGGTGGTGCGCCGCAACGACGCGCTCGACGTGGCAACCATCGAGCGCTCGGGCGCGCGCGGCCTGATCCTCTCGCCGGGCCCCTGCACGCCTGTCGAAGCGGGCGTGTCGCTCGAGGCGGTGCGACAGCTTTCGGGCCGGCTGCCGATCCTCGGGATCTGCCTCGGTCATCAATGTATCGGACAGGCCTTCGGCGGCCATATCGTGCGCGCCCGAACGCCGATGCACGGCCGGGCCTCGTCGATCCGCAATAACGGTCTGGGGCTCTTCGCCGGCCTGCCCGGATCGATCGAAGCCGGCCGCTATCATTCGCTGATCGTCGAACTCGATGGCGCAGCACCGGACATCGAAGCCTGCGCCTGGAGCGACGACAACGAGATCATGGCCCTCGCGCATCGCAGTCATCCGACCTTCGGCGTACAGTTTCACCCGGAATCGGTGCTGACACCCCGCGGCTATGACATCATCGGGGCTTTCCTGGAGCGCACGCGATGATCGGAAGTTCCGCGATCTGGTCGAACCGCGCCGCGGGCGAGGGCCGGATCGATTCGTCTGATCGCGGCTTCCTGCTCGGCGACGGCGTGTTCGATACGCTGACTGCCTTCAACAATATTCCCTTTGAGGGCGAGCGGCATCTGACGCGCCTGGTGGCGCACGCCGCCGCGATCGGCATCGAGCTCGATCCGGCGGTGGTGAAAACCGGCTGGCAGAGCGTCCTCGGGCAATCGGCGTTTCCGGCGGCGGTACTGCGCACGACGGTCAGTCGCGGCGTGGCGGCGCGCGGGCTGTGGCCCTCGGCAACGACCGGTCCCACCATCGTCGTGACTGCATCGCCCTGGTCGCCGCGACAGCTTCAGGGTTCGGTCTCAATTGCGACCAGCGACATTCGCCGCAACGAGAAATCGCCGACGTCACAGCTCAAATCGCTCGGCTATCTCGACAATATCCTCGCGGCCCGCGACGCGAAGGCGCGCGGTGCGGACGATGCGCTGCTGCTCAACGGTGTGGGCGCCGTCGCCTGCACGACGATTGCCAATCTCTTCGCGATCCGCGACGGGCGATTGATCACGCCGCCCGGCGGCGATGGCGTGCTGGCGGGCGTGACGCGCGGCCTGGTTCTGGAATTCGCGGCCGCGGCCGGCCTTGCGGCGAACGAGGAATCGCTCACCCGCCAGGATCTCGATTCGGCGGCGTTCGTATTTCTGACCAACAGCGTTCGCCTCCTTGTGCCGGTCGGCACCCTGGACGGGCAGGAGCGGCCCATCACCCCGCCGGCCGCGTTCCGGACCCTGAGGGCCGCGATGGCCGACCGCGTTGCGGCGACGACCGGTTATGCACTCGCCTGGAGCGATCCGGACTGACGTTGGCGCGGGGCCGGAGGGCGGTTTCCGTCGCGGCGGCCGATGGCGGGTCTAACCAGATGTTCGGCACTCAAACGCGGCGCGGAATGGCCCTGATCGGCCCGCGGTTTACTCCGCCGCGGGGCTGCGCTACAGGAGGCCGCCGCCGAGCGGCCTGCCGACATTCTTTGTCGTACCCTGTGACGGCAACGGCAGGCTTGGCGGCACATGCGCCACAAGACCGTGGATGGGCGCGCTCGGGCATTGCCAGCGCGGCGCCTCGCCACGATATCCGACTGCCATTTCCGTCGCCCGGCCCGAACGGCCGGTTCATCCATCCCGGTTGCCGCCATGAAACGCATTGTCATTTTCTCGGTCGTCTTTCTCCTGCTGGTCGGGCTCGTCGGCGGTTTCGCCTATTTCCAGTTCGTCACAAAGCCGAAGATGATTCAGGAGTTCATGAGCGCGGGGGGAATGCCCTCGGCGACGATCTCCGCAGCGGAAGCGCAGGCCGATGCCTGGGTTCCGATCCAGCCGGCGATCGGCACATTGCGGGCGGTGCAGGGTATCGATGTCGCGCCGCAGCTCGGCGGCGTGATCCGCGCGCTGCATTTCGATTCCGGCGAGACCGTGACGGTGGGAACATTGCTGGTCGAACTCGACGACGAAGTTGAGCAGGCCGACCTGAAATCCGGCCTCGCGGCGTTGAACGAAGCCAATCTCACGCTCGGCCGGCAGCAGGAACTGTTCGAACGCGGCAACACCTCGGCCGCATCGCTCGATGCCAGCATCGCCAGCCGCGACACGGCGGCGGCGACCGTCGAGCGCGCCCGCGCGCTGATCGATCAGAAGTCGATCGAGGCGCCGTTCAGCGGCCTGCTCGGCATCCGTCTTGTCGACGTCGGCCAGTATGTGTCGCCCGGGACGCCGCTCGTGACATTGCAACAGCAGGCGCCGATATACGCTGATTTCCCGATTCCGGAACAGTCGATCGCGACAATCGCGGTCGGCCAGACGATCGAAGTTCGCGTCGACGCATTCCCGGGCGAAATGTTTACCGGCGAGATCGAATCGATCGATGCCAAGGTCGAACAGGAAACCCGCGACGTGCTGGTCCGCGCTGTGCTTCCGAATGTCGACCAGAAGCTGTTGCCCGGCATGTTCGCGAACGTGGCGGTGCTGGCGGGCGATCCCGTCGATGTCGTAACGATACCGCGCACGGCGGTCAGCTACAGTCTCTACGGCGACAGCATCTATGTGATCGTGGTGCCCGAAGGCGCGGCCAAGCCCAACCTTACGCCGGACGAAACCTCGATGGAACAAACCGAAGCCATCGAAACGGCAGAGGGCGAGACGGCGGTCGCCGGCGATGTTCCCATAACCGATGAAGCCCCGGCCGAAGCGGCATCCGAAACGACATCCGACGATGCGTCCGCGACCGATGCGGCAGCGACCGATGCGGCGCCGCCGCTCGTGGTCGAACGCCGCTTCATCCGCGTCGGCGAGACGCGCGGCAATCTGGCGTCGATCGCCGAAGGCCTCGCGCCGGGCGAGATCGTCGTTACGTCCGGTCAGTTGAAGCTCTTTCCGGGCGCGCCGGTGGTCATCGACAACAGCATCGCGCTCGATCCGCCGGCCGTGCGGCCGAACGAGTAGGGCGGGATCATGTCGTTTACCGACCTGTTTATCCGGCGCCCGGTACTGGCGAGCGTCATCAGCCTGTTGATCCTGCTGGTCGGACTGCAGGCGGTGTTCAACCTGCAGATCCGGGAGTATCCCGAGCTCTCGAATACCACGATTACGGTCACCACGACTTATCCCGGCGCCAGTGCCGAGGTCATCAAGGGCTTCATCACAGTGCCGATCGAGCAGGCGGTCGCCAGCACGGAAGGCATCGACACGCTGGTGTCCGCATCGCGGCAGGGCGTGTCGACCGTGACCCTCAATCTGCTGCTCGATGCCGATCCCGATCGCGCTGCGACCGACGTCTTGTCCAAGGTCAACCAGGTGCTTGGTGTGCTGCCGCGCGAGGCAAACGATCCGGTCGTGGTCAAACAGACCGGCGACGGGTTTGCACTCATGTACATGTCGTTCATCTCCGACATGATGAGCTCGTCGCAGATCACCGACTATCTGACGCGCATCGTGCAGCCGAAGTTGCAGACCGTGAACGGTGTCGCCCAGGCGCAGATTCTCGGCGGGCAGACCTTTGCGATGCGGATCTGGCTCGATCCGAACAAGATGGCGGCGCTCGGCGTGACACCGAACGACGTCCAGACCGCTCTCAACCTCAACAATTTCACCTCCGCGGCCGGGAAGATCAAAGGCGATTTCGTCGAGACCGGCATCAACGCCGAGACGTCGCTCAAGAGTGCCGAAGCCTTTGCGCAACTCGTCGTGGCGACGCGCGGCGATTCGCTGATCCGTCTCGGTCATGTCGCGAAAATCGAGCTCGGCCCGCAGAGTGTGGACTCTACTTCGGTGTTTAATGGGCTTAAGGGCGTGTTCATCGGCGTCTATGTGACGCCCACATCCAATCCGCTGACGGTCATCGACGGGGTGCGCGACATATTCCCAGAGATCCAGGCCGAGCTGCCGGAAGGGCTCGAAGCGACGATCGCCTGGGATTCGACCAAGTTCATCCGCGCCTCGATCCGTGAGGTCGTCACGACGCTTGGCGAGGCGGCGATCATTGTCATCGTGGTCATCTTCCTGTTTCTCGGCAGTGTACGGTCGACGGCGATTCCGATCGTGACCATCCCGCTGTCGCTGATCGGCGTGATGATCCTTGTGCTGGCGATGGGCTACTCCATCAATCTGCTGACGCTGCTTGCGCTGGTGCTTGCGATCGGGCTGGTCGTCGACGATTCGATCGTCGTGGTCGAAAATGTCTATCGCCATATCGAAGGGGGCATGTCGCCCTACGAGGCGTCGCTCAAGGGCGCGCGCGAAATCACCGGTCCGATCATCTCGATGACGCTGACGCTGGTTGCCGTCTATGCGCCGATCGGTTTCGTTTCGGGACTGACCGGTGCGCTGTTCCAGGAGTTCGCATTTACGCTGGCGGGCGCGGTGGTCGTCTCGGGCATCGTCTCGCTGACATTGTCACCGATGATGTGTTCGCGCCTGCTGACGTCGCATGACAGCGACAATCGCTTCGTCCGGCTGGTGAACCGGGTCTTCGACGGGCTGCGTGGTCGCTATCATCGCGTGCTGCATCGCTCGCTGGGGTTCCGGGCGCTCACGCTGCTGGTGCTCGCCGGCGTCATGGTGATGACCGGCTTGATGTATGTCACGACGCCGAAGGAACTCGCG
>JBBDWX010000072.1:0-1123 GCA_040902665.1 Dongiaceae bacterium | reverse complement strand
AGAACGTGCCGGTCAATTCGCCGATCGCGCTGCTGCTGGAAGAGGGCGAGGACGCGAGCGCGCTCGCGGCCGCCGATGCGAAGCCCGAAGCATCACCGCCTTCGAAGAAGCCGGATGCAACCAAGGCCGAAGCGAAGCCGGACAGCAATAAGCCGGCCGATGCCAAACCGGCCGAACCTAAGCCCGCCGTCGAAAAGCCCAGCGACAAGGCGCCACCTGCAGCGACGAAACCCGCGGCGACACCAGCGCCTGCCGTCACCGCGACTCCGGTCGGCGACGGAAAACGCGTCTTCGCGAGCCCGCTGGCGCGACGGCTGGCACGCGAAACCGGCATCGACGTGGCGCTGGTTACAGGCAGCGGACCCCATGGCCGCGTCGTTCGCGCCGATATCGAAGCCGCAAAGGCGAAGGGCACGGCGCGGGCGCAACCTGCCACCGGTGCTCTGCCATCAATTGCGCCGTCGGTTTCGGGCCAGCTTCCGGCCCTGATCGAGACCGGCGACTTTGAAGCGGTCCCGCTTTCGACCATGCGCAAGGTGATCGCACAACGGCTTCAGGAATCGAAGCAGACCATCCCGCATTTCTATCTGACGCTCGATGTCGAGCTCGATGCGCTGCTCGCATTGCGCAAGCAGTTCAACGAAAAGCGCGACGATCTCAAGATCACGGTCAACGACCTGCTGATCCGGTCCTGCGGCATGGCGCTCGCACAGGTGCCGGAATGCAACGTGATCTGGACCGGCAACCAGATGATGCGCTCGAAGAGCTACGACGTGTCGGTAGCGGTTGCGATCGATGGCGGGCTCATCACGCCGATTATCAAGAACGCAGACCGCAAGGGCCTCGGCGCAATCTCGGCCGAGATGAAGGACAAGGCCGAGCGCGCCCGCAAGGGCAAGCTGATGCCCGAAGAATATCAGGGCGGGTGCTTTGCCCTTTCCAATCTCGGCATGTTCGGGATCAAGCATTTTCAGGCGATCATCAACCCGCCGCAATGTTCGATCCTCGCCGTCGGCATCGGCGAACAGCGGCCGATCGTGAAGAACAATGCGCTCACGATCGCGACCGTGATGTCGGCGACGATCTCCTGCGATCACCGCGCGATCGACGGCGCGCTGGGCGC
>JBBDWX010000071.1:0-1145 GCA_040902665.1 Dongiaceae bacterium | reverse complement strand
GCACGGGACCGCAAATCCCTCCCCGTGCGGCGGCCCCCCCTTCTCGAAATTCCGATGACTGCCGGATGATCGACAAACGCCGTTGCTCACCCCAGCACCGGCGTTTGTCGTTTGTGGGCGATCGGGTCAGCGGGCGTTCGATCTGATCACCGGATGACCGACGTCAGTTCACCCCCCTCGATCCAGACGATGCGGCCGAAGCCGGCGACCAGATGCGCCCGCAACATCGTCACGCGATAGAATTGGAAATCCTTGAACCCGGCATAGAGCGATGCCTTCGGATGGCGCGCGAGAAACTGCGCACGGATCGCGGGATCGGTGGTCGCGGCGGCGTTGCCCAGCAAGGTAAGGCGCGGGCCGGCGAGCGGATCCTCATAGCCGGCGGTGCCGTCGAACAGCAGCGAGACCCTGGGATCGGCCGCGATATTGGCCGCATGTTCGGCCAGATCCGAGAGCAGCAGGATCGGCTGGCCGGTTGTCTCGCTTGCCACCTGGACGAGCGAGGTATAAGGCCAGCCAGCCCCTTCGTGATTTCCAGCCCCTTCGTGATTTAGGGCGGCGGCATGCGAAGGTGCGAGGCGGGTGCCGAGGCTCGCAGTGCCGGCATCGGCGATGAGCCGGCGGGCCAGCGTCGCATTGTCGTCCGGCAAAGGCGGCGCCGGTTTCCGGGCTGTCGTATCGTTCATGCCGGCACTCTCGGGTGGCGCGTCGGGCCAGGTCAACGGAACCAGGCCACGGGTCGCAACTTGGGGCGGTCAGTCGCCGGGCCGGGCCGGGTCGGGGCCGGGCTCAACCCGCGGACGAACCGGCCGCAGATTACCTCCGTTCCGGCTGTGGAAAGCCGGAAATATGCCGCAATCCCGCCGGGATTGAGGGCGAGCTTGGCAGGGTCGAAGGGGTTACCTACCTTCTCTCAGGGGAGCATCGAATCGTGCCGCAAACCATTGCCCTGGTCGACGACGACCGCAACATTCTCGCTTCCGTCACCGTCGCGCTCGAGGCGGAGGGCTTCGTCGTCCGGGCCTTCACCGACGGCGCTGAAGCCTTGCGCGGCCTCGCCGCCGAAGCGGCCGATCTTGCCGTGCTCGACATCAAGATGCCGCGCATGGACGGGATGGAGCTGCTCGAGCGGCTGCGCCGGTCGA
>JBBDWX010000070.1:0-7352 GCA_040902665.1 Dongiaceae bacterium | reverse complement strand
CGGCCCCGATGCCGCGGCCGCCGCCGGTTACGATCATCACGGGCATGCTCAGATTCTCCCCTCTGTACGTGGCGCACCGTCACGATGCCGGCGGCCCCCGATATCGACCGTATTGCCTTCCGCTACGGAAATACAGATCGGCCGCCCGCTCCCCGGAGCGGTGGCATCGTGTGATGCAGTTGCGGTGGGCATGTTCCTTGCGGGATTCGGGCTGAACGCTTCCCGTTTCTTCGTTGGGTCTGGATAGGCAGCAGCCGGCCTCAGGAGGTCGCGCCGCGCCGCGACAGTACACGCAAGCGGCTTCGTATCATGTCGAGATCGACGTAGCAGCCCTGCAGATGGCGCCGCCCGGCGCGGGGGTCGTACGCCTCGCGCCCGTGCATGATTTGCAGATTGTTGTTCGTCAGCATCTGGCCGGGTGCAAGTCGCAACGTCAGTTGAAAGCGCTGCTCGCGCAGCAGCCGCCAGAACCGAAGCAGCGCATCGTACATCGGTTCGACCAGTTCTTCCGGTACGTCCAGTGCCGCCCGCAGCCAGTTGTTGAACCGGACCGCAACCACCGAACCGGCCGCGTCGGTCTCAATGCTCAGGGCGCTATATCGGATATCGCAGTCTGCTTCGTGATAGCGGAATTCTACCGGATGGCTCGCAAGCAGGGCGAAAGAAGCAGGATCGACCTTGCGCAACTCCTCGGCGACGCGACAGCCGTCGACCAGGATCGATCCCCCGCCGCTTGCCTCGTTTTCGACGCAGAACAGCAACTGGATGTCCGGTGGGTTACGCCAGTTGGCAAGGTCGGTATGCGGTTCGAGTGCCGTGGTCGTATCGGCGCTGTTGTTCGGCGTCGATTGCGTCAGGACGTCGTAGACCGCGCCGAAATTAGTCACGCGCGGTTCATCCTGGATCCGCCGCGCGATTTTCAGGACCACGCCCGGCTCAGCAGGCGCATCGCGCATCAGCACGAAACCGTATTCAAGGGTCAGCCTCAGCCAGTGCGCGAGCCCAGCATCGGACTGCATGATATCGGCGTAGGTGACCGTCGGCAGAATGTTGGCTATGTCCGCGTCCCACAGCCGGCGGCGCGGTATCCCGGCCGCATCGTCGCTGGTGTTCATGCCGCTGCCATGGTGGCGCAGCCAGCCGGCATCGTACCGGCTCTCATGGGCGGCCTCGCCCGCGACCGGCGCGAACCGGACGACAAGGTTGCCGCCGTCCGTCAGGCTTGCGGTGTCGACCGCGATGGTGCGGGGCGCGTCCACCAACAGGAACCGGCGCTCCCTTGCCTGCGGATGGCGGCAGGCCGTGCAGGGGCAGTTGTCGCGCAGCCATATCGCATGGAACCGGCGCCGGACACCGTCGTCCCAACCCAGGGTAACCTCGCGCGCGTTGGCGTCGACCGACAGGATCGACCGGTCCGTCGGCCAGTCGGCGAGGTCCGACATATCGATCCGTTCGGTGTTGCGAGCGAAGGGTTCGGTAGCGGCAAGCGCGGTCATGGCGATCCCCGGGTGAGTTCCGTATGGCCATCACAGTCCGCTGTTTCGCGCCCCGCAACAAACGACTACCATCGGGCCATAGACTTAGTATTTCTGGGCCATACCTTGTCCTCAACGCCCCGCCGTCTGCCGCCGCTGACATGGTTGCGCGCGTTCGAAGCGTCGGCCCGGCATGTCAGTTTCGCAGCCGCGGCAGACGAGCTCGGCGTTACGCCCTCGGCGGTGAGCCAGCAGGTGCGCCTGCTCGAACAGCATCTCGGACGGCTATTGTTCCACCGGCTGCCGCGCGGCCTTCGTCTCGCCGAGGCCGGACAGTCCTATCTTCCTCTGCTCCATGCAGCCTTTGAGCGGGTTGCGCGCGGCACCGAAGAGATTTTCGGCGAACGATCGGAGAAGCGGCTCACGCTACGGTCGACCGTCTCGTTTGCATCCTACTGGCTGTTGCCGCGCCTCGCGCGCTTCCGGGCGACACATCCCGAGCTCAACCTGCGCCTCACCAGTTCCATCTGGTCGGCGGAGTATCCCGATCCTGGCATCGATCTGGAGGTCCGGCTCGGCACCGGCGACTGGCCCGGTCTCAGGGCCGAACGGCTGACCTGGGACCGCGTCTATCCGGTCTGCAGTCCCGGCACGGCGTCTGCGCCGCCGCACCTGAAACAGCCGGCGGACATCGCCCGACACAAGCTGCTGCACATAATCGGCTTTCGCGAAGGCTGGCCGCAATGGCTCAAGGCGGCCAATGCCGATCGCGCGGTCGATACAGGCCGCGGCCTCGAATGCGACACGACCCTCATTGCCATGGAACTCGCCATGCAGGGCGAAGGCATCGCGATGGGGCGCAGTTGTTTCGCCGACAGGCTGATCGAAACCGGCCGGCTGGTCGCGCCCTTTCCACTCGAGCTGCCGTCCGAAGAAGCGTTCTATCTGGCATCGCCCGTCGACCGGCCCGACACGGAACCCGTGCGCGTGTTCAGAAACTGGATAACGGAAGAAACTGAATCTGAAAATTCATCTGCCGCCAGCAAACGGCCGCGCCGCAACCCGGTGCAAGGCACGGCGCCAAAGCGCCCCACTCGCCGGTGACGATCGTCGCGCCGCAATCCGGCCCCTCGATCGAATCGACGCATCGGTGTCAGCTCGTCGACGGCCCCTTGAGTTCGACCATATTGCCCTCTGGATCGTCGAGATAGATCGAGGGGCCGGTGCCCTCGGCGCCGGAGCGCTGCACGACCTCGCCCGGTTCGACACCGTGCGCGCGCAGATGGCGCAGGATCGCATCGGCGTCGAACGGTTCCACGCGTACGCAGAAATGATCCATGTTGCGGCCTTCCTTGCCCGGCGCGGCACCGCCCTGTCGGCCGAGCGTGCCGGCCACGTCGACCAGATCGATCAACGCGCGGCCGGCGCGAAGTTGCACCATATCGAGATCGGGCAACTCCTCCTGGACGCCGCAGCCGAGCACGTCGCAATAGAAGCGCCGCATCGCCGCCATGTCGCGCACGCGCAGCACGACATGATCGATGTCGTAGATCTTGATCGGCGAAGGGTCGGTCATGGTCGGGTCGCTCCCTCCCGTAGAGGCCGTGCGATTACAGGCCGTGCGATTATGGACCGGGGAAGCGCCCGCTGGCCACGGCCAAGCGTTACACGGCTGGCGAGCCGAAGCGTCCGATTGACTGGACGCCGCAGCGCCCTAAAGTCACCCGCAATCGAACGGGGCAAAGAACCGGGGGCAAGCCATGACCGATCTCGATCTCTGCTATACGCCGGCGACCGTGCTGGCCGAGCGCATCCGAAAGAAGCAGCTCTCGCCGGTCGAGCTGATGAAGAACACGCTGGCGCGGATCGGGGAGGTTCACCCCAGGCTCAACTGCTTCGCCTTCGTCTTTCCCGACGAGGCGCTCGAGAAAGCGAAACAGGCCGAAGCGGCGGTGATGAAGGGCGGAAAACTCGGGCCGCTGCATGGCGTGCCGCTCGCGATCAAGGACCTGACACCGACCAAAGGCAAGCGCACGACGCTCGGCTCGTATGCGTTCGAGCATAACGTACCGGATCGCGACGCCGTCATCGTGACGCGGCTGACGCACGAAGCCGGCGGCATCATGGTCGGCAAGACGACCACGCCGGAATTCGCCTATTCGAGCTACACCGAGAGCCCGCTCTGGGGCATCACGCGCAATCCGTGGAACAGCGATCGCTGCCCCGGCGGCAGCTCGGGCGGATCGGGTGCCGCGGTCGCGACCGGCTGTGTGCCGATCGCCGAGGGCACCGACATGGGCGGTTCGGTGCGCATTCCCGCTGCCTGGTCCGGCACGGTGGGCTTAAAGCCGAGCATCGGGCGCATCCCGATGGATATCCTGCCCTCGGTCTATGACAGCCTGTCGCATTTCGGTCCGCTCGCCCGCACGATCGACGATGCGCGGCTCTTCCTCGACGTGGCGCAGGGCCCGCACGATATCGACATCATGTCGAACGGCACGCGCGTCGATCTGCCCGACCCGACACCGGGCGACGTGAAGGGCATGAGATTCGCGATGGACGTCGATCTCTCCTGCTACCGGATCGATCCCGAGGTCGAGCGCAACGTGCGCGAAGCCGCGAAGGCACTCGCGGATGCCGGCGCGATCGTCGAGGAGGTCGAACTCGACTGGCCGCGCCGCTTCAACGACATGTGGGTCGAGCTCTGGGCCGTGTTCATGTCGGGCTATTTCGGCGACAAGCTCGACGAGTTCCGCGAGAAGATGGACCCGAACGTGGTGGCCCTGATCGAACAGGGCAACGCGATGTCGGCGACGCATTACAAGCGCCTTGAGATCGCGCGCACCGAGCAGTGGAATCGCTTCCGTCCGATCATCGAGAAATACGACGCGTTCCTCTGTCCGACGATGGCGATCCCCGCACCGCCGGTCGGCGGCAGCGAGGCGGATTTTCAGGTCAGCTCGGGCGACGGGCTGTATCACGGGCAGGATATGACGGCGCTCTTCAACAACATCCCGCAATGCCCGGCGCTCTCGGTGCCCGCGGGATGGAGCAAGGACGGGCTGCCGGTCGGGCTGCAGATCGTCACGCGACGTTTTCGCGAGGACACGGCCTTACGCATCGGCCGCGCGCTGGAGATCGCGCGCCCCTGGGCGGACAGAAGGCCACCGATCTGAGGATGCGGCCCTCATGGTTCGACAGGCTCACCATGAGGGTATCTTTTTCAGAACCTCATCCTGAGCTTGTCGAAGGATGCGACTAAATCATTTAGACACTACCGCTTGAAGGCGCAGTGGCGCAAAGTTACCGTGGCGTTCTGCTGGACGGGAATGTGACATGACAACCTACGACTCCAAACGTGTCGCGCATATTCATCGCGAGCTGCACGATCATCTGCCGTCCGAGCCGGCCTTGCGCGTGAAGGCGCTGGAAAGCCTGCTGGTCGAGAAGGGCATGCTGAACCGCGCAGCGGTCGATCAATGGATCGAGCTCTATACCGAAGAGATCGGCCCCAAGCGCGGCGCGCAGGTTGTCGCGCGCGCCTGGAACGATCCCGCCTACCGGAAACGCCTGATCGAAAACGCGACCGCGGCGATCGACGAGCTCGGTTTCACCGGCAATGCGACGGCACATCTGCGTGCAGTCGAGAACACGACAGGCGTCCATAATCTCGTCGTCTGCACGCTCTGCTCCTGCTATCCCTATTCGATCCTCGGAACCGCCCCGACCTGGTACAAGGCGAACGAGTATCGCGCCCGCGCCGTGCGCGAGCCGCGCGCCGTGCTCGCGGAGTTCGGCGTCGCGATCGGCGACGATGTCGAGGTGCGCGTCTGGGACAGCACGGCCGAGTTGCGCTACCTGGTGATCCCGGAACGGCCGGCCGGCACCGAGGGCTGGGACGAGGCGCGGCTTGCCGCCCTGGTCACGCGCAACGCGATGATCGGGACCGACCGCGATCTTGCGCCTGCGCGCAAGGGGTCGCGCTGATGCAGATGTTAATGGACGCTTTCTGATGGGCAGAAATTAATGGACGGCCCGCACGATCTCGGCGGCAAGCGATTTTTCGGCCCGGTCGCGGTCGACGAACCCGAGGAAGCATTTCATTCCGACTGGGAAGCGCGCATGTGGGCGATCGATCATGCGATCGAGCCGGCACCGGGATGGAATCTCGACTGGTGGCGCCATGTGCGCGAGCTGATCGATCCGGTCGACTATCTGACACGACCCTATTTCGACCAGTGGATGCAGATCGAGGCGGCGCTGCTGATCGATTCCGGTGTCGCGACGATCGACGAGATCGTGAGCGGCAAGGCAGCAACGGCAGGTCCCGATCTGCCGCCGCCGCTCGGACCCGAAGAGGTTCGCGCGGCCTCGAAACGTCTGACGCGCTACGACCGGGCGGACGGACCGGCCCCGCAATACAAGACCGGCGATGCGGTGCGCGCGAACGCGGTGGGCGCTGCGGGCCACACCCGCCTGCCCGCCTATGTGCGCGGGCGCGTCGGCCGGATCGAACGGCAATGCGGCGCGCATGTTCTGCCCGACGCGAAATCGCGCGGCATCGACCGCGCCGAACCGCTTTATACCGTGCGCTTCGAGGCGGAAGAACTTTGGCCGGAAGCGCGCGCGGCGGACGCAAAGGAGCGCCGCGCCTGCGTCTATCTCGATCTGTGGGAGAGCTATCTTGAGCCCGCATGACGGCCACGGCGATCACGCGCATGGCCACGGCAGGCACGAGCATCGCGCATCGCCCCGCGTGTCAACCAGATCGCTGCGAGAGAGAGACGCAGAACCCGGTTTCGACGAACCCTGGCAGGCGGAGTTGATGGCAATCGCGCATACGCTCGCCACGCAGGGGCTGTTCACGCAAACCGAATGGTCGGAAGCGCTCGGGGCCGAACGCGCACGGGACGCCGCCGAGGGTGTGCCGGACGATCAGGAACATTATTACGAGGCGGCGCTGCGTGCGCTCGAGAAACTCACCACGGCGCGCGGTGCCGTGACCGACACGATGCTCGATGACCGCGAGGCGCAATGGCGCCGCGCCTACGAGGCAACGCCGCATGGCGATCCGGTCCGGCTCGAGGCGGGGGATCGAGACGGCGGTGTTCGCAATCAATAAATTCCCTCCCCCCTTGCGGGGGAGGATTAGGGCGGGGGGTAATGCCGCACGGCGATCCCGCGCAGCCCTCATGGTTCGACAGGCTCACCATGAGGGCTTAAAAGACAGGCGTTCGAAGTAGCGGACTCGCATACACTTCGCCTCATCCTGAACCTGTCGAAGGGTGAGGTAATAACGACAGAACCCACTCATCCTGAGCTTGTCGAAGGATGAGGCGACAACAACGGAACCCTCGCATGCCCCGCACCGGCGGACAGATCCTGATCGACCAGTTGCTGATCAACGGTGTCGAACGCGTGTTCGGCGTGCCCGGCGAGAGCTATCTCGCCGCCCTCGACGCGTTTTACGAGGCGCGCAACCGGATCGAGTTCGTCATCTGCCGGCAGGAAGGCGGCGCCAGCTATATGGCCGAGGCCGACGGCAAGATGACCGGCCGCCCCGGCATCTGCTTCGTCACGCGCGGGCCCGGTGCGACCAACGGTTCGGTCGGCGTGCATGTCGCGTTCCAGGATTCGACGCCGATGATCTTCTTCGTCGGCGACGTGGCGCGCGAACAGCGCGACCGCGAGGCCTTCCAGGAAGTCGATTTCGGAAAAATGTTTGCGCCGCTGGCAAAATGGGTGGTGCGGATCGACGATGCCGCGCGCATTCCCGAACTGGTATCGCAGGCCTTCCATCGCGCGATGAGCGGACGGCCCGGCCCCGTCGTTGTCGTGCTGCCCGAGGACATGCTGACCGACGAGGTCGATGCCGAC
>JBBDWX010000069.1:4719-7432 GCA_040902665.1 Dongiaceae bacterium | reverse complement strand
TCGCGATCTCGCCCGGCGCCAGCGTCGCCCCGGTATAGGAGACCGTGTAGGTCGCGGTGCCGCCTTCCGACAGCGCGGTCGTGCCCGCGATCGAGAACGTCACCGCATCGCCCTCGTCGATGACCCCGGAATCCGCAATCACGGTATTTACCTGGCTCGTCGCCAGCGTGCCGTTGGTCGGGTTCGCCAGCACGACCGTGTAATCCTCGCTGCCCTCGACCACCGTGTCATCGATCGTCGAGACCGCTACTGTCTGCGACGTCGCGCCGCCCGCCACGAAGGTCAGCACCGTCGAGAGCGCCGTGTAGTCCGAACCCGACGCCGCATCGTCCAGCGTCCCGGTGAAACCCGAACCGGTCGCGACCGACACCGTCGCGATCTCGCCCGGCGCCAGCGTCGCCCCGGTATAGGAGACCGTGTAGGTCGCCGTGCCGCCCTCGCTCAGCGCCGACGTGCCGGCGATGCTGAAGGTCACCGCATCGCTATCGCCAATGACCGTGTTCGCCTGGCTCGTCGCCAGCGTGCCGTTGGTCGGGTTCGCCAGCACGACCGTGTAGTCCTCGCTGCCTTCGACCACCGTATCGTCGATCGTCGAGACCGCCACCGTCTGCGATGTCGCGCCGCCCGCCACGAAGGTCAGCACCGTCGAGAGCGCCGTGTAGTCCGAACCCGACGCCGCATCGTCCAGCGTGCTCGTGAAACCCGAACCGGTCGCAACCGACACCGTCGCACTCGCGCCCGGCGCCAGCGTCGCCCCGGTATAGGAGACCGTGTAGGTCGCTGTGCCGCCCTCGCTCAGCGCCGACGTGCCGGCGATGCTGAAGGCGACGGGCTGCTGGTCGTCGGGAGGCGTCGGATCCGGCGGCGGCGGATCGTCCTCATCGAAGAACGGCGGCGCCGGCGGAGTCGATTTTGTGTCCTTCAGGCTGCCGCGTTCGAGCAGGCGCAGCAGAGCGAGAAATTTCAGCGCCGTCGGATCGAGGGCATCCGCAAGCCCATTGCTGCGAAACAGATCGTCCAGTCGCCCGAAGCCGCCGCTGCCCGAATTCAACGTCTCATAGTCGATCGTTTCGTCGATCTCTTCCTCCGGACCCGGCAGCTTGAGGAGATCGTCCGGATTGACGTTGAGGGCTGCACCAAAGATCTGGAGCGCTTCGTCGATCGTAAGGACCTTCGGTTCGGCAAGATTTTCGAAACCGGGAAGCACAAGCGCTTCGAATGGAAAATCGAGAACGGTTGTGCCCGCGGCGTTTGTGAACGCGATGCTGCTGACGGTTCCGTCGACTTCCGGAAACAGGGTGATTGTCCAGGCACTCCAGGGCGTCAGCTGGCCGCCGCCGCCGAACGTGCCACGGATGCCCATCGTACCGACGGGCGTGTTGATGACGAGACCGTCGCCCGTTGCCGGTGCGACCGCACCGGTCAGGAAGACAAAGGAACCCTGCAGCAATGTCGCCGTCAGTCCGTTGTCGGTGCTGGCCGGATCGTAGACGAGCCTGTCGATCGTCATTCGGGCGTCGCTGCCCAGCGCGAACGTCGTGCCGTCGTTGAACACGATCTGAACGGCGCCGAGCGGCCCGGTGATGATCGTATCGTCCATATAAATGGAATCGCCGACGTTTAACGGCGATACGCTGCCGTCCGGTCGCTTGACAGACTAATTTGGATCGACCGCTTCGACGCGGCCGATCGGATTTGTCGACATGCCCTACCCCACACGCTCCGGGTTCCGGACCGAATGCAGAATCGGCCGGAACCGGAAGCGTCAGTTGCCCGCTATGCGATCGGCGATCGCAAGCTCGGGCTCATTCGGGGTTCGAAACGGCGGCGCCACGCATTTTCACGCGGCGACCCGTGCAAATCTCCCCGTCGCATTGCCGTTGGCTCGGCAACTAACCTTTTGCATACATACTTATGCATAGCCTGACGGAAGCGGCCGAGATTTGCCAGCAATGAATACGCCCGTACTCGGACCCTTGCGGCCGGCGGGCTTAAATCGGTTACCCGGCAGTTACCGGGCAATAACCGCGAACGCCTATTTCTCGGCGGCGACGTATACCCCGTCCCAGCCCGGGCCGGGTGGCTCGGCCTCGAGCAGGTCGATGCGTTCGCGATAGAGGGCACAAAGCGCCGCCAGCTCTGGATGGGAAGCAGCGATCGCCGTGGCGGCGGCGCGCGCCTCGTCCCAGCGCTGGCCCCGGTAATGGTCGAGCAGATCGGCCTGCGCCGCGCGGAGCGCCTTGAAGTCGGCGGATGCCGCCATCGCCTCGTCGCCGAGCAGCGCAAAGATAGTGACCGCTTCCGCCTTGCCCTTGACCGCGATGCGATCGACCTCGATGACGGCGAGCCCCGATGCGGCGCGTTCGGTCGCGGCGGTGATCAGGATCGGCACGCCGTAGCTCTTGGTCTGCGATTCGATGCGCGAGGCGAGATTGACCGGATCGCCGAGTGCGGAATATTCGAGCCGCGTTTCGGAACCCATATTGCCGACCACGCAGCGCCCGGTGTTGATGCCGATGCCGATACCGATGCGCGGCGGCGTGCGGCCTTCCTCCGCGAAATCCGGATCGTTCTGCCAGGCTTCGTTGAGCCGGCCGATCGCGGCCTGCATCGCGAGCGCGGCGCGACAGGCGACCAGCGCATGATCGGGCTGGTCGGCCGGCGCGTTCCAGAACGCCATCACCGCATCGCCCATATATTTGTCGACCGTGCC
>JBBDWX010000069.1:0-4619 GCA_040902665.1 Dongiaceae bacterium | reverse complement strand
CCGGCGCGTTCCAGAACGCCATCACCGCATCGCCCATATATTTGTCGACCGTGCCATCGAGCTTCTGTATTTCGTCGCTCATCGCGCTGAGGAATTTATTGACGATGCCGGTCAGCGTCTGCGGATCGCCGGCATAGCGTTCGCTGAGCGCGGTAAAGCCGCGCGCATCGGCAAACATTATCGTGAGCACGCGCTCGTCGCCGCCGAGCTTGAGCGCATTGCGGTCGCGGCTGACGCGTTCGGCCATCACCGGCGAGAGATAGCGGCCGAACGCCTCCGCCGTCTGACGGCGCTGCCGTTCGGTGCGGTAGTGGCTGAGATAGACCAGCAAGCCGTACAGCATGCCGGCGGTCGCCGCGGGATAGCTCGGATCGACCAGCAGGCTTTTCTCGCTGAAGAAGTACCAGGAACCGACCGCCGCACCGCCGACAGCGAGCACCAGTATGCCGAAGGAGAAGCCGGGGCGCACGGCGGGCACCAGACCGATCAGCAGCAACCCGAAGATGCAGGTCGCCACCAGTTCGGCGCCAAGCATGAAATTCGGCCGGCGCAGATATTCGCCGGCGAGCACGGTTTCGATGAGTTGCGCATGGATCTCGACGCCCGGCATGGTGAGATCGACCGGCGTCGCCCGCAGATCGCGCAAACCGACCGCCGAGGTGCCGATCAGAACGATACGGCCCGCCAACTGCTCGGCCGGCAGCCGGCCCGCGAGCACATCGCTCGCGGAGACGAAGCGCGCCGGATCGTGCAGGCCGAAACGAATCCAGACCTGGCCCTGTTCGTCGGTCGGCACTTTCACGCCGGCGATCGTCAGCGATTCGAGGCCGATCTCGTTGCGCTGCACCGCATAGGTCGTCTGTCCGGTCGCGACCCGCAACAGTTCAGGCGCGAGCGCCGGCAGGATGGTGTTGCCGACGCGCATCAGAAGCGGCACGCGCCGCACCAGCCCATCCTGCTCGGGATCGAGCGTGAAGAGGCCGCGGCCCGCGGCAGCGGCCTCGAGCGGCGCCAGGTTCGAGAGCACACCGGGATAGGGATAAAGGAAGGGCCGCGGGTCGCCGCCGATCTCGGCGATCGCAGCGGGCGCGACCGGGGTTTCGTTGGCGCTGGCGCCGAGACTTTCCAGCACCGAATAGCCGAGCACGCAGCGGCAGCGCGCCAGTGTCGCCGCGAAAATCCCGTCATGGTCGGGCAGCGATTCGAGCAGCGCGCGCGTTCCCGGATCGATGCCGTCGAGCCGCTGCGCGATCATCGCCGGCGAGGTGCGGTCGGGTTCGGCGAACAGGATATCGAAACCGACGACCGCCGCACCCGATGCCATCAACCGGTCGACCAGTTCGGCGAGCACGGTGCGCGGCCAGGGCCACTGCCCGATCTCGACGATGCTGGCCTCGTCGATATCGACGATCTGCACGGGATATTGCTCGACCTCGCGCGGCGCGATCTTCTGCATCAGATCGAAACTGCGCAGCCTGAGCGCCTCGATCAGGACCGGATCCTCGACGCGCACCCAGAGCAGCAAGGCGAGCAGCGGCAGCGCGATCGCACGCGCCAGGCCGAAACGTTCGCTCAGATTCCGGAACGACGCCTTCATCGATGGCCGGCCCCCCTGCCGCGCCGGATCCAAAATATCCGGCCGATCCCGGCGCCGACCTTAAAGTTCCGGCCCGGCGGCGTCGACCATTTCGCCCCTGGCTCGCCCCGGGCTCTCCCGGGGTTTCGCACCCGATCCGGCCGTTCCCGGCGGCGCCATTGACCCCCGGGAGCAGCGGGTGATAGCCATCGGCACCGCCCGCAACCGAACCTGCCAGCCAACCGAATTTGAACCGGATGACACCCGCACCCGAAACGCTGCCCGATCTCGCCGTCGATATTCGCGGCCTCAACAAGCTCTATCGCAGCCGCAAAAGCGAGGGCGTGCAGGCGCTGATCGACGTCGACCTGCAGATTCCGCGCGGCACGCTGTTCGGCCTGCTCGGCCCCAACGGCGCCGGCAAATCGACGCTGATCAACATCATGGCGCAGCTCGTGCGCAAATCGGCGGGCAGCGTCGCGATCTGGGGCTACGATCTCGACAAGAGCCCGCGCGATGTGGCGAGCGCGATCGGCGTGGTGCCGCAGGAACTCAATATCGATCCGTTCTTCACGCCGCAGGAACTGCTCGATCTGCAGGGCGGGCTCTATGGCGTACCGAAGAAGGAACGTCGCACCGCGGAACTGCTCGAGGCGATGAGCCTGACGCGCCAGGCGAAATCCTATGCGCGCAGCCTTTCGGGCGGCATGCGGCGGCGGCTGATGGTCGCGAAGGCGATGGTGCACAGCCCGCCGGTGCTGGTGCTCGACGAACCGACCGCGGGCGTCGATGTCGAACTGCGCCGGCAGCTCTGGGACCATGTGCGTGCGCTCAACGCCGCCGGCACGACGGTGCTGCTGACGACGCATTATCTCGAAGAGGCGGAAGAACTGTGCGACCGCATCGCGATCATCAACCATGGCAAGGTGATTGCGATCGACGACACGCCGCGCATGCTGGCGAGGCTCGATCACAAGGAACTGCTGTTCATCTTCGCCAGCGACGTCACGACCTTGCCGACAGACCTCGCACGCTTCGATGCGCAGCTGCAGGGCCCGCGCCGGATGCTGGTGCGCTATCAGCCGAGCCGGATGCAGATCGGCGAGATATTGGGCGCGGTGCAGCGCGCCGGGCTCGAGATCGCCGATCTGACCACGCTCGAAACCGATCTCGAGGATATCTTCCTTGAACTGACGCGCGGCACACGCAGCGAGATTCGGCCCCGAGAGAAGGCGGATGCGCGCGCGCCGTCCCGCCCGGGCGATACGGGACCCGGCAATACAGGGCCCAGCGATACAGGAATGGCGTGACGACACGCCACCCGCATGAACGATCCCTTCTCGCCGTTCCCGCCTTCACGCTGGCGCTGCTCGCGGCCGTTCTTGCCGGCGGCTGCGCGCCGAAGCTGCAGACGATCGGCCCCGACATCGCGGACCCGATGCTGAGCGCGGACGCGATCGCGATGCCGGACGGCACCGGCCTGCCGCTCCGGCGCTGGCTGCCAAATAACGGCGCGCGCAAGCCCGATGCGGTCATCCTCGCGCTGCACGGTTTCAACGATTATTCGCGTGCGTTCGAACTGCCGGCCGATCACTGGGCGAAGGCCGGCATCGCGACCTATGCCTACGACCAGCGCGGTTTCGGCGAGAGCGAGCAGACCGGGCTGTGGCCCGGCGACGACCGGCTGATCGCGGATGCGAATATCGCGATCGGGTTGCTGCGCGCCGAACATCCCGACGCGCCCCTCTTCCTGCTCGGCGAAAGCATGGGTGGTGCTGTTGCGATGGCGGCGCTCGATGCGGACGAATTGCCCGATATCGACGGCGTCGTGCTGATCGCACCGGCGGTGTGGGGCCGCGAGAGCCAGGGGCCGTTCGCGACCGGCGCGCTGTGGTTCTTCGCGCATACGATGCCGTGGATGAAGCTCACCGGCGAAGGGCTGCAGATCGTGCCGACCGACAATCTCGATGTGCTGCGCCAGATGCAGCGCGATCCGCTGGTGCTGAAGGAAAGCCGCGTCGATGCCGTCTATGGGCTGGTCGGGCTGATGGATCGCAGCGTCGCCGCCGTGCCGCGCATGGGCGGCGTGCCGACACTGATCCTCTACGGCGCAAAAGAAGACGTGTTGCCGGCGGGGGCGGTGCTGACCGCGCTCGAGCGTCTGCCGGCGCTGCCGGACGATACGCTGCGCATCGGCATCTATCCCGGCGGCTATCACATGCTGCTGCGCGATCTCAATGCGGTGACGGTGTGGCGCGACGTGGCATCGTGGATCGCCGATCGCTCGCAGCAACTGCCCTCGGGCGCCGATGCGGCCGCGCGGCGCGTGATGAACGGCGAACCGATGCTCGCGGGCGACAAGGATGAAAACGAAAAAGACGCGGGCGATCGGGACGAGATCGACGACGCGACGGCGGAAGAATTGCTCGAGACCATCGCGGAACCGGCGACGTAGTTCTTACTCGTCGACCGCGGCACCGGGCAGCGCGCGGCGCGCACGGACGATCGCGGCCGGCGAAACCTCCTGCAACTCGGCAAAGCGGATCAAATCGGGTTCGTGCGCGAGCAGGAAATCGAGTACGGCGCCGAGCATTGCCGGATCCTGGGCGCGGGCGCGCAGATCGTCGAGATCGAGGCCGGAGAGCGCGAGGAAGCGCGGCAGCAGTTCCTCGTCGGCCGCGACATGCGCGAGCGCGATAAGGGCCAGCGTCTCGGCGTCGGCCGGTGCATGATGTGACGAGCCGCCGGGCGATCCTTTGGGCGAAGCGCGCGGCAAATTCGGGGGCGAATCCGGGGGCGAATCCGGGGACGAATCCGCGGGCGAATCCGCGGGCGAATCGGGCGGCGTGGGGCCGGGGTCCTGGATGGGCATGCGCCTTTCTACCCCAAGCTTTACCGGTTCGGGACCATCTTGTATGGTCCGCCGCATTCCGATCCGCGAATTTCGGCCGGCTTTCGGCCCCGCGCGCATCGCCGGGCCTGCACCCGTAGCTCAGCTGGATAGAGCGCTGCCCTCCGAAGGCAGAGGTCACAAGTTCGAATC
>JBBDWX010000068.1:0-7468 GCA_040902665.1 Dongiaceae bacterium | reverse complement strand
TGAAGGATGCCTCGATCCCGCGCGCCGCGTGGATCCTCGACGGCGTCGCGGGCGTTATCATCGGCGATTTCGGCTCGAAAGGCGGCGGTGCCGCGGGCGAGGAAATCGACCGTGCCGATTTCGCGCTCGGCACGCCGCGTCACGCGCTGATCCTGGCCCGCTCGGAAGCGCATAGCCGCTATTTCAATCTCGCGCCCGAAGAGACCCTGTTCCACCATCCAACGATCAACGGCGAGGAGGCGGAAGCCTGCTATGCCGATATCGTGTTCTACGAATGCCCGAACGGCGGCGCGCTGTTCGCGACCGGCTCGATCTCCTGGCCGGCGGCGCTGGCGCATGATGGCTATGAGAACAATGTCAGCCGCATCACCGAGAACGTGCTGCGCCGCTTCGCCGACGATGCGCCGTTCGATATGCCGGAGGGCCGTTGAGTCGGGACAATGCGCAGGATGTATTTTGAAAACTCACACAACCACGCCACCTCATCCTGAGCTTGTCGAAGGATGAGGCTGCACAAGGGTGCGACCCTCATGGTTCGACAGGCTCACCATGAGGGATTACCGGAAAGCGAACGGGTGGTTAACGAATGAATTTCTCCATCGAACCGATCCTCGGCGCGTTCCCGGCTTTTCGCTGCGGCGTCGTGCTGGCCGAAATCGAGGTCGTTCCGGAGGGCCGCGCGCCGATGCTCGATGCGGCGGTCACCGATGCGGAGCTCGATGCGCGCACGCGCTACGATCTCGAGACGGTCGCCGAGATTCCGGCGATCCGCGACTGGCGCAAGGCCTATCGCGCCATGGGCATCAGGAAGACGAGCTATCGCTGCTCGGTCGAACGGCTGCTGCGCGGTGTCTTGCAGGGTCGCGGCCTGCCGCGCGTCAACGGCTTCGTCGATGCCTACAATCTCGCCTCGCTGCGTCATTTGGCGCCGCTCGGCGCCGACGATCTCGATCGGGTCAGCGGCGACATAGGGTTTCGCTATGCGAGGCCGGACGACAGTTTCATCGCGCTCGGCGACGAGAGCGCGACCGAAGATCCGCCCAAGGACGGCGAAGTTGTCTACGCCGATGGCACGAAGCTGCTGTGCCGGCGCTGGAACTGGTATCAGGATGCGCGCAGCCCGATCACGCTCGAAACCCGGCGCGCGATCGTGACCGTGCAGGGGCTGGGGGCGGCCGACGTCGACGCGGCTGTTGCCGATCTGCGCACGATGCTCGCCGAGCATGCCGGAACGCGCAGTGCCGCGGCGATCCTCGATATTGGAGATCCGACCGTCGATCTGGAGACGCTGACGCCCTGAGGCGGTCTATGCCGGCATCGCCCGGCAATATTGCCGTTCGAACGCGGCGATTTCGCGCGGCGATCGCAGGTGGAAGACTTGTGCTGCGGGCATCGTCGCTGCGATCAGCGCTTGAAGCTGCGGTTGCAGTTCGCGATGGATCCACCAGATCATGCGATAGTGCCGCCAGGTGACGCGCCACATCGGGCAACCCTCGGGGCCGTCCGTCCGGCCGACGAAGATCGAGCGGATTTGCCGCCTGGTCGCCCACCAGAGATGCGTTCGCAGCGGCAGGTCGACGAACACCACCGTATCGGCTCGTGCGAGCTGGCGGGCGACGGCGTCGAGATCGCCGACGCCGTCGACGATCCAGCGTTCGCCGGCGAGAATCGCATCGTGGTTCCGATTGAATTGGGCGCGTTGTGCGAGCCGCCATCCTGGAAGCCATTGCAGCCGGTCGATCGCGTGGTAGGGAAGTTGCTGTGCCACGGCGAGTTTGCGCGCCAATGTCGATTTGCCGCCACCGGCATTGCCAAGGATCGCCACCCGGGTCATTGCGCTGCTTCCCTTCCTTTCGGTTTGGCTTTTCTCGGTTGGGCCAGGATAACAGAAACGTGCCGGCGATCGAACCGGTCTCGGGTTTACCCGGCCGGGTTCGGCCGGGCACAATCGGGAACCGACCCGGGGGAACGTCATGGCCGATCTCGAACTCTGCTATATGCCGGCGACCGAAGCGCTGAAGCGGTTTCGCGCCCGCAAACTGTCGCCGGTCGATATCGTGACCGCGCAGATCGCGCGCGCGGAAGATACCGATCCGAAAATCAATGCCTATTGCGACCGCTATTTCGACGAGGCGCTGGACCGTGCGCGCAAGGCCGAGGCCCGCTACGCGAAGGCCGACGGAAGGCCGCGCCCACTCGAGGGGCTGACGCTCGCGATCAAGGACGAGATCGCCATGAAAGGTCGGCGCACGACCCACGGCTCGCTGATCTACAAAGACTACAAGCCGAAGCGCACGAGCCCCTATCTCGACCGGTTGTTGAAGGCCGGCGCGATCCCCCTGGGCCGCACCACCTGCCCGGAGTTCTGCTGTGCCTGGATCACCGATTCCCGGATCCACGGGCCGACCGGCACGCCCTGGAATCCGGCTTATACCAGCGGCGGGTCGTCCGGCGGTTCCGGTGCTGCGCTGGCCGCCGGCTCGGCGACGCTCGCGACCGGCTCGGACATCGGCGGGTCGATCCGCCAGCCGGCCTCGGCCTGCGGCGTCGTCGGTTACAAACCGCCGCATGGGCGCAATCCGGAAGATCCGCCATTCAATCTCGACTTCTATTCGGTCACCGGGCCGCTGGCGCGTACCGTCGCCGACACGGCGCTGATGCAGAACGTCACCGCCGGCCCGCATCCGCACGACATGGATGCCGTAAGGCCGAAGCTGCGCCTGCCGGCCGAGCTCAAGGGCATCGAAGGCTGGAAGATCGCCTATTCGTTCGATCTCGGATTCTGGCCGATCCATGAGGATGTGCGCGAGCAGATGGAGCAGGCGCTGGCGGCGCTCGAAGAGGCCGGCGCCATCGTCGAGCCTGTCGATGTCGTCTGGACAGCCGAATTGCAGAAGGCCTGCATGCAATATCTCGACCATCTGTTCGGCCGCGCGCTGGCGCGCGAGCTGGAACTCCACCGAGATCTCCTGTGCGACTACACGATCTGGTACGCGGAGCGTGCCGGCAGGACGACGGCCGAAGACTTTCTGCATTCGCTCGAAATGGCGGCTTTATTCCACGAAACGATGGGGCCGCTCCTCGAGCGCTACCGGGCGTTCGTCTGCCCGACCGTGCCGACCAACGAGATCAGGGCCGATCAGCGGCCCTGGGTGCGGATGCGCATCGGCGACCGCGAGATCGATTCAGACTACGAGGCGGGGCTTACGCACCCGTTCAACATGCTCGGCCGCCTGCCGGTCATGGCAGTGCCGGCCGGTATCGGCCGGAACGGGCTGCCGGTGGGCATTCAGATCGTTTCCCGCGCCTGGGATGACGCGCGATGCTACCGGGTCGCCGCCGCCCTGGAACAGGTACGGCCCTGGCTCGATACGCCGGCGCGCCGGCCCAGACTGTAAGGATCGCCATGACCGACAAAAAGCGCGATCGTCGCAACGCCGAACCGGGTTTCGCGACGCGCGCGATCCACGAAGGCTACGATCCGGCGGACGAACAGGGTGCGCTGACGCCGCCGATCTACATGACATCGACCTATGCCTTCGAGAGCGCGGAAGCGGGCGGCGAGTTGTTTCGCGGCGAGCGTGCCGGTTACATCTATGGCCGCACGCGCAATCCGACGCAGGCGCTGCTGGAAACGCGCATGGCCTCGCTCGAGGGCGGCGAGGCGGCGGTCGCCTTCGCCTCGGGCATCGGTGCGATCACCAGCATGGTCTGGGCGCTCGTTTCTGCGGGCGACGACGTGATCATCGATCACACGATCTATGGCAGCTCGTATGCCTTCTTCATGAACGGACTGACACGCTTCGGCGTCACCGTGCAGGCAATCGACCTGACCGAGCCGGAGAATCTGGTGCGGGCCCTGAAGAAGAATACGAAGCTCGTCTTTTTCGAGACACCCGCCAATCCCAATCTTCGCATCGTCGATATCGCGGCGATTGCAAAGCTCGCGAAGCCGGCCGGCGCGCTGGTCGCGGTCGACAACACGTTCTGCTCGCCGGCTCTGCAGCGGCCGCTCGAATTCGGCGCCGACCTGGTGCTGCATTCCGCGACGAAGTATCTCGGCGGGCACGGCGATCTGCTCGGCGGCGTCTGCATCGGTTCAGCGGAGCTGATGAAATCGGTGCGCCTGCTCGGCCTGCGCTCGCTCACGGGCGCGACGCTCTCGCCGATCAATGCGTTCCTGATTCTGCGCGGGCTCAAGACATTGAAGCTCCGGCTCGATCGGCATTCGCAATCGGCACTCGCTATCGCCGAATCGATTCGCGATCATCCGGCGATCGATCGGCTCGACTATCCGGGGCTCGCCTCATTCGCGGGCCATGTGCTTGCGAAAAAGCAGATGTCGGCGTTCGGCGGCATGATCTCGCTCGAACTCAAGGGCGGGATGAGCGCCGGGCTCGCCTTCATGAACCGGCTTGAACTCGTCACCCGCGCAGTCAGCCTCGGCGATGCCGAAACGCTCGTGCAGCATCCTGCCTCGATGACCCATTCGACCTATAGCGCCGAGGAGCGTGCGCAGCACGGCATCGGCGACGGGCTGATCCGCATTTCGGTCGGCCTCGAGGAAGTCGAGGATATTGTCGCCGATATCCTGCAGGCGCTGGACGGGGCGAAAGCGGGCGTCAGCGCGCGTTGACCGGGGTTTCGGTTGTCGTGCCGAGCGTGCGACGCCAGATCACCATGCCGGCAATCATGGCGAGGACGAAAACGACGGTCTCGACGCGCCCCCAGGCAAGGGAGGCGATCGCCGGTCCGGGGCAGTAACCGACGAGACCCCAGCCGACACCGAACAGCACAGAGCCGGCGACCAGCCTTGCATCGATGTCGCGGCGGCTCGGGAAATCAAAGGCGTCGGCCGCCAGCGGTCGTTCGCGACGTCGTGCGATCGCAAAGCCGAAGAACGTCACGACCAGCGCGCCCGCCATGACGAAGGCGAGGCTCGGGTCCCAGCCGCCTGCCGGTATGGCGCCGACATCGAGGAAGGCAAGAACCTTGGCCGGGTTTGCCATCTGCGAAACGGCGAGGCCGGCACCGAATAACAGGCCGGCAAGGATGGCCCAGAATATCTGGCGCATATCAGCCTCCGATCGTATGGCGCATGACGAAGACAGTTGCAGCGCCACTGGCCATGAAAAGCCCGGTCGCAGCGAGCGAACGCGGCGACAGCCGCGCGAGACCGCAGACGCCATGACCGCTGGTGCAACCGCTGCCGAGCCGCGTGCCGAAACCGACCAGCAGCCCGCCGCCGATCAGCAGTGGCAGCGAACCGGTGACCTCGATCGCAGCGGGACCAACGCCCGCGAGCATGGCGAGGGCGGCACCGCCGATCAGCCCGGCCAGGAATCCGACGCGCCAGCGCCACTCCGGCCCGTCCGGCTGGATGGCGCGGCCGAGAATGCCGCTGACGCCGGCGATGCGGCCATTGGCGATCATGAGCACGACGCTGCCGACCCCGATCAGCACACCGCCGATTAGGGCCGAGAGGGGTGTAAAATTGTCCATCGCTTGCGTCCTCCCCGAAAAAGCAAATGTTTCGATCTAGCCGAACAGCGCCGCGCCGAGTGACAAGGTGAGTAATGTCACGATGGCGATGCCGATCAGATCGAGCGGCGCGCCGCCGCGCAACATCTGTGCGGCGGAGACGGCACCGCTGCCATAGACGATGGCATTGGGCGGCGTTCCCACCGGGAGCATGAAACCGAGCGATGCCATCAGCGCGACGGTGATCGCCAGTAAAACGGGGTCGGCGCCGATGCCGAGCGCGACCGCCCCGGCGACCGGCAGAAAGATCGCGGCAATGGCCGTGTTGCTGGCAAGCTCGCTCAAGACGACGATCAGCAGACCGAGTGCTGCTACGAAAAGGATCGGCGGCATGGCTGCAAGGATGGTTGTGCTGTCGCCGATGGCGCGGGCAAGACCGCTGCTGTCGATGGCCTGCGCGAGGGAAAGCCCGCCGCCGAACAGGATCAGCACGTTCCAGGGCAGATTGGCGGTGTCGCGCCATGTCAGCAGGAAGCGGCCTTGTTTGGGTTCGACGGGCAATACGAACAGCAAAATCCCCGCTGCGATCGCGATCGCCGGATCCGTATAGACGAGGCCGGTCAGATCCTGCACGAGAGGCCGCGTGATCCAGGCCAGCGCAGTCAGCGCGAAGATGACGGTTACCATCGCTTCGCCGCGGCTCATGGGCATCAGGGTCGCGCGCTCGGCGGCAAGGGCCGCGCGATGGCCGGCGAGCGCATGGGGATCGATGGGGAAGGCGATCCGCACCAGCCACAACCAGGCAATCGGCAGCAGAATCGCGACCGCGGGCAGGCCGATCGCAAGCCATTGCGCAAACCCGATCTCGATCCCGTGCGCCTCGCGCAGATAGCCGGCCAGAAGCGCATTTGGCGGCGTACCGATCAGCGAGCCCATGCCGCCTATTGAAGCTGCATAGGCGATGCCGAGCATCAGCGACGCGGCGAATTTGTCGAAATCGCTGGATGCGGTCGGTGCCGTGCAGCGGCGCATCGTTGCCAGGATCGACTGGCCGATCGGCAGCATCGTCATCGCGGTTGCCGTATTGCTGATCCAGAGGCTGAGGAACGCGGTCGCCAGCATCAGCCCGGCGACGACGAGTTGCGGACGCTCGCCGACGAGCCCGAGGATGACCAGCGCGATGCGGCGGTCGAGGCCCCATCGCTGCAGGGCAAGGGCGAGCAGGAAACCGCCGAGAAAAAGAAAAATCAGTGGATCGGCATAGGGCGCGGTCGCCACGGCAATCGGTGCGATGCCCAACAAGGGAAGCAGCAGCACCGGCAGGAGCGCGGTGACCGCGAGTGGCACGGCTTCGCTCATCCACCAGATTGCCATCCACAGCGCAAGCGCTGCCGTCGCCCAGGCCGGCTGGGAAAGCCCGGCGGGTGCCGGCAAGGCAAGGAGCAACGCGAATACGGCCGGCCCGGCGATCAATCCGGCCCGGCAATGCCATCGCCCCCCATCCAACGGCGCTGCGTCGTTTCCGGCCATGGCAGCAGTCTCGCAGGAAAGGCTCCGGCCCTGCCAGACTGCCTGTTGTCGCAGCGAACAGGGTAACGATCGGCGATGCGTCGTCGCGACACGGCTCGTCCTGCGATTTGAGTGCGAGGGCGGGCAAGGCTAGCCTGTGTGCGGCCCTCTTCATCGGACAAGGATCGTGGACCAGCAGGCGAGGCGACGGACCCGGACGGTCCAGCAGGAAACCGTCCATGCCGGCTGGAACCGGGCGCTTGCCCGCGTCCTGTCCGCCGACAATGGCGCGCGTCCGGCGGCGCTGATCGAAGCGGTGCAGACTTTGGCCGCGTTCGAGGGCTGGTCGCTGATCGTCTATCGCGGCGAGGACAGCCCGAGCATCGCCGCCTGCCCGCCGGAGGAGATGTCGGGTTACGATGTCTATGCCGCGGGCGCCTATCTGCTCGATCCGTTTTTCATCGCGCTGCGCCAGGGC
>JBBDWX010000067.1:0-7504 GCA_040902665.1 Dongiaceae bacterium | reverse complement strand
CTGGTCAAGATCAATATCGACGAGAATCAGGAACTCGCAGCGCAGATGCGCGTGCAGTCGATTCCGGCGGTCTATGCCTTCTTCCGCGGCCAGCCGGTCGACGGGTTCATGGGTGCGCTGCCGGAAAGCCAGGTGAAGGCCTTCGTCGACAAGCTGATCAAGACCGCCGGCGGCACGCCGGCCGGCCCCTCGCCGGTCGACAAGGCGCTCGAGCAGGCGAACGCAGCACTCGCCAAGGGCGATCATGGCGCTGCCAGCGCGCTCTATGCGCGCGTGCTGCAGCACGAGCCGGCGAATGTCGCGGCGATCGGCGGGCTGGCGCGGGCGGCGATTGCCGGCGGCGATCTCGAAACCGCGCGCGACCTGATCGAGAATGCGCCCGAAGGCGCCGAGAACGATCCCGCGATCCAGGCGGCACGGTCGGCCCTCGAACTGGTCGAACAGGCCGGTTCGGCTGGCGGCGACACGGCTGCACTGCAAGCGGCGGTCGAACGCGATCCCAAGGATCTGCAGGCGCGCTACGACCTGTCGCTCGCCTTGTTCGCCGCCGGTGATCGCGAAGGCGCGATCGACCAGCTGCTCGACATCATGCGACGCAAACGCGACTGGAACGAAGACGCCGCGCGCAAGCAACTCATCAAACTGTTCGAGGCGATGGGCCCGGCCGATCCGCTGGTCGTGAGCGGACGGCGCCAGCTTTCCTCGCTGCTGTTCTCGTAAGCGAGCAGGACGGGCATCGAAATGATGGCCGGCGGCCCGTTCGATCCCGAGTTCGATGCGCTGCCGCGCACGATCCCGATCTTTCCGTTGACCGGGGCGCTGCTGCTGCCGGGCGGAAGGCTGCCACTCAATATCTTCGAGCCGCGCTATCTCGCGATGATCGCGGATGCGCTCAAATCCGAACGCATTGTCGGCATGATTCAGCCGGCCGAACCGGAAACCACGGCCCGCGCGCCAGAACTCGAGGATGTCGGCTGCGCCGGCCGCATCGTCGCCTTCAGCGAAACCGCCGACGGGCGCTATCTCATCACCTTGCGCGGCCTGCTTCGCTTCAAGGTCGGCGAGGAGATACCGGCGCTCGGCGGCTATCGCCGCGTCGTCGCAAACTGGGATGCGTTTGCCGCCGATCTGATCGAGCCGGGCAAGGTGCGTTACGATCGCAAGCGGCTCGAGAAGGCGGCGCGGCATTATTTCGTGCGCCAGAGCATGTCGCTCGACGCCGGATCGATCGACAAGCTCGACGATGTGGCACTGGTCACGGCACTGTCGATGCTCTGCCCGTTCGCGTCGCTGGAGAAGCAGGCGCTGCTCGAAGCGCCGGACCATGCGGCGCGCGCCGAATTGCTGACCGGGCTGATCGAAATGGCGGCGCTTGGCGGCGATGCCGGCGACGAAGACCGGCGACACTGATGCAGGGCGGAAACATCCGATGAGCGAACGCGCGGTCGATCCGAAGTTGCTCGAAATTCTGGTCTGCCCGGTGACCAAGGGCCCGCTGGAATACGATCGCGCCGCGAACGAGCTGATCAGCCGGCGTGCGAATCTTGCCTTTCCGATCCGCGACGGCATGCCGATCATGCTGGTCGACGAGGCGCGCGCAATCGATACGCCACGCGATCCGGCGCGCGAAGGGCGATGAGCGACGCACCGCCGCGGCCGCTCGAGATCAGGCTCAAGTCGTCGGAGAAGATTCTCGAAATCGAATTCGACGACGGCACCGTGCATCGCTATCCGGCGGAGTATCTGCGCGTCGAAAGCCCGTCGGCCGAAGTGCAGGGGCACGGGCCCGGCCAGAAGAACATCCCCGCCGGCCGCGCCCATGTCGGCATCATGGCGATCGAGCCGGTCGGCAATTACGCGATCCGGATCAAATTCGACGACATGCACGATACCGGCATCTTCACCTGGCGCTATCTCTGGGAACTCGGCCAGGAACAGGTGCAGCGCTGGCAGGCTTATCTCGACGGGCTCGCGGCGCAGGGCCTAGCGCGCGAACCGCCGCGGCGGCATTAATCGTCCCGTCGCGGGCGCGTTCCGTCGCCTCATCCTGAGCATGTCGAAGGATGAGGCGTTGCCATTCAACCTCATGGTTCGCCCTTCGACAAGCTCAGGGCAAGGCTCACCATGAGGTCGCATTTTTACGTCGTTGCCCCGCTTTGCCCCTCTGACCGCTTGACGACGCGGGCCGTGCGGGCGGATCGTCCCGGGATCGGACCAGCGGTCGCTGCGCCGAGTCTTCCCGGAGGGTCTGCCATGACGTTCATTCGGCCGGAACCTGTGGCGCTGGTGTCCCATCCCGCCAACCGGCTCAGCGAAGCCGAGATCGCGCAGTTCCGTGCGGACGGGTTCGTGATCCGCCCCGCCTTCTTCTCGCCCGACGAGATCGGGCCCTTGATCGAGGCTTGCCGCGCCGACCCCGAGATCGACGGTGCCGCCTGGGCGCTGGCCGATTCGAACGGCCAGCCGCAGGAGGTCGCGACCTGGACCGAACTCGGCACCGACCTGCTCGGCGTCTTCCCGCGCGTGGCGCGCATGGTCGAGGCGGCCGAAACCGTGCTCGGCATGCCGGTCTATCACTGGCATTCGAAGCTCTCGATGAAGCGGCCGGGCAGCAAGGGGAGCTGGGACTGGCATCAGGATTTCGGCTACTGGTACGACGAGGGCACGCTCTATCCGGATTTCGTCACGGTGACGGTCGCGCTCGATCGCATCGATCGCGAAAACGGCTGCCTCAAACTGGTGCGCGGCTCGCATCGCTGCGGGCGCATCGACGTGAAGAAATTCGGCAACGCCAGCGGTACCGATCCCGAGCGGCTGAAATGGGTGTTCGAGCGGCACGAGACCGTCGAATGCAATATGGAACCGGGCGATGTCGTGCTGTTCCATTCGAACACGCTGCACGCCTCGGGCCCGAATGCGAGTGACCGGCCGCGGACGCTGATCCACTGCACCTATAATTCGGTCGACAACGCGCCGCTCGCACCGGGGCAGGAGCGCCATGCCTATCGGCCGCTCGAAAAGCTTGCCGACGACGTGCTCGCACGCATGGCCTATGACAGCATCTTCACGACGCAGAATTTCGTGCACAAGGGCGCCGACAAGGGCGAGAACGCCTATGGCTACAAGCTGCTGAAACAGGCGCGCCGCCTCGCCGAAGGGCGGGCGGACGCACCGGCAGGCTGATCGCGCTACAGCGCCTCGCCTTTGACCAGTCGCGGCAGGTCGCCGACGAGGCCCATCGCCTGGCGCATGAAGAAGCGTTTGACCGCCGGCATGCGATCGACTGCGGCGAGGCCGAGATCGCGCGCGAGACGCACCGGCGCGACATCGTTCGCGAACAGCCGGTTCAATGAATCGGTTGCGGCGATCAGTAGCAGATTGTCGACGCGGCGCCAGCGCGCATAACGCTCGAGCGGTTCGCCGATACCGATATCGAGCCCGAGCCGTCGCGCATCGACGATTGTCTCCGCAAGAGCTGCAACATCGCGCAAACCGAGATTGAGGCCCTGGCCGGCAATCGGATGGATGCCGTGCGCAGCATCGCCGATCAGCGCCATGCGTTTGTCGGTGTAGCGATCGGCATGCAGCACGCCGAGCGGGTGCGACCAGCGCCCGCCCCCTTTCCCGTCACCGAGTAATCTGATCGCGCCGAGCGAATCGCCGAAGCGGCGCATCATCTCAGCCGAGAATGCGTCGTCGGACAGCGCGAGCATCGAGGGTGCAAGCGCCCTGCGTTCGGTCCAGACGATCGACGAGCGATGGCCGTGCTCGTCGTCGATCATCGGCAGCACGGCGAAGGGACCGGCCGGCAGAAAATGCTCGTGCGCGACGCCCTTGTGCGGCAGTTCGTGCTTTACCGTGCAGACGATGCCGGTCTGCGCGTAATCCCAGCGCGCAGTCCCGATGCCGCGGCCCTCGCGCACGCGCGAGTTTCGTCCATCCGCGCCGATCAGCAGCCGCGTGCGAATCTGCCGTCCGTCGGTGAGCGCCAGTTCGACATGACCGGCGCGCAGGGTTTCGCTGGCGAGCGAAGCGGGTGCGAGATGCTGCAGGTTCGGCAGCGCGGCCGCGGCGTCGATCAGGGCTTTCCGGATCGCGCGGTTCTCGACGATGTAACCGAAGGGCGGTGCGTCGAAGTCGGCGTCTTTGCCGGCGCCCTTTCCGCCGACCGCCGCGGCGCGATGATCGTAATGGAGAACGAGATGCGAGGCGCCGCTGCCGAGGGGGTGCAATGCGGCGCGCGCATCGTCGCCCCAGCCTTCGCCCCAGCCTTCGCCCCGGCCGTCGCCCCGGCCGTCGCCCCGGCCGTCAACGATGCGGCCGTCCGAGACGCGGATATCGAGGATCGGCTGCGCGAACGGTGCGAGCCGGGGCCAGAGCCCGATGCCATCGAGCGCGCGCTTGGAGCCGAGCGCGATCGCCGAGCTGCGCCCGTCATAGGCAGTCGCGACCCGTTCGGCAGCCGGCACCGCGTCGATCGCCACGGTCTCGATCCCGGCTCCGGCCAGCGCAATCGCGAGCGAGAGCCCGACCATGCCGCCGCCGACGATCGCGACCTCGCAATCCAGCACGGCATCGCCCGGATTGGCGCCGTTTACGAGACCCCAACCCACCACGCGTATGGCTGAAGCGTCCGCTTTTTCGCTCATGATGGTTTCACCATGCGGGGAACACCTGCGGGAAGTCTAGTGAACGAAAACAGAACACATGAGGCGGCATGCCGCATCTTACGCCGAATTGGTATCGCATCATGTCGTGCGCTTGTAACAACGGGCCGCAACTTATAGACTTGTTTATGTTTTGTACCGATTCGCGTGCCGAGTCGCGCCGAGTCGCGCGCGACCGGTCGGCTTTTGCGGGCGGATCTGCAGCCGGAGGGTCGTTTGCCGGGGGTCGTTGCCGGCGTGGCCTCGCGGCACAGGGCCGTCATGCGGATCGATGCTTGTCGTTGCGTGAAGTTCCGTTCTCTGCCTGATCAGGGGCGCCCGCCAGGATGGCCGATCCGTTTCCCGCCTTCGAACAGTTTCATCCGTTCACCCGGCTCGCGCGCCTGCTCGCCGGGATCGAGCCGCCGGCCGGCATCGTGCCGCTGATCCTCTCGATCGGCGAGCCACAGGGCACGCCGCCCGATTTTGTCGCGGCGGTGCTGGCGCAAAACGCCGCCGACTGGGGCCGCTATCCGCCAGCACACGGCACCCCGGATTTCCGCCGTGCGGTGCAGGCGTGGCTGAATGCGCGCTATCGGCTGCCGGACGATCTGATCGATCCCGACCGCCATATCATGCCGGTCGCGGGTTCGCGCGAGGCGCTCTACATGCTGGCGCAGAATGCCGTCGCGCGCAGCGCCAAGGCGCAGCCGCTCGTGCTGCTGCCGAACCCGTTCTATCACGTCTATGCCGGAGCAATCGCGGCATCCGGCGCCGAGCCGCATTTCCTGCCCGCGACACGCGCGAACGGTTTCATGCCGTCGCTCGAGGCGATCGGCCGCGACGTGCTCGAACGCACCGCGCTCGCCTTCGTCTGTTCGCCCTCCAACCCCCAAGGCGCGGTTGCCCCGCGCGCCTATCTCGAAGCCTGGATTCGTCTTGCGCGCGCGCATAACTTCACGGTCGTGTTCGACGAATGCTACAGCGAGATCTGGCGCGAGGCGATTCCATCGGGCGCGCTCGAAGCTGTCGCGTCGATGGGCACCGATCTCGAGCATGTCGTGGTCGTGCATTCGCTCTCGAAGCGGTCCGGTGCGCCGGGCCTGCGTTCCGGCTTCATCGCCGGCGACGCCGACCTGATCGCGCGCCAGATGCAGCTCGTGAACTATGGCGGCGTCGCGGTGCCGCTGCCGATCCTCGCCGCATCCGCCGCTTTATGGCGCGACGAAACGCATGTCGAGGCCAATCGCGCGCGCTACGATGCGATCTTCGCAGCGGCAGAAAAACCGCTCGCCGGGCGCTTCGGTTACAGGACGCCGCCGGGTGCCTTCTTCGCGTGGCTTCAGGTGGGGCCGGAAGTCGGCGACGACGAGGACGCGGCGAAACGACTCTGGGCGGAGGCGGGCATCAAGGTGCTGCCGGGCAGTTACATGGGCCGCGACGGTGCTAATGGGCGCAATCCCGGCGCCGGTTTCATCCGCGTGGCCCTGGTGCACGAACCCGCGATCGTCGCCGATGCGATGACGCGGCTTGCCGATGTTCTCGATCGCAGCGAAGTGGCGCACCGTTCGACGGTAGGCGCGGCCCCCCGGCGTCGCGCCGGAAATGCCGCATGACCGATCACGCGCACTCCCATCGCCTGCCCTGGCTCTCGCCGACGGCGCGCCATTTCCTGCGGCAACGATTGGCCGAACTGGTCGGGCTGCTGCTGCTTCTGTTCGGCATCGCGCTCATTCTCGCAATCGGCAGTTTCCACGCCGAGGATCCCTCGCTCAACCGTGCGGTCGACGGCGAAACCCGCAACCTGCTCGGCGCGACCGGCGCGGTCGTCGCCGATCTGCTGTTGCAGAGCATCGGGCTTGCGGCGCTGCTGCTGGCGCTCGTGCCGATGGTCTGGGGCTATAAAATGCTGCGTCATCGCCGCCTGCATCTATGGTGGCTGCGTCTTTCTTTGCTGCCGCCGGCGCCGATCGCACTGGCGATCGCGCTGGCCGGGCTTTCGAATCCGTCCGGCTGGCCGCTTACCGTCGGGCTTGGCGGTTTTGCCGGCGATTATCTGATGGCGCGGCTGGTCGAGGCGACCGGGCTCGGGCGCCCGCTCGTCGCACTGCTCTTTGTCGTGCTGGCCGCATTGCTCGCCTATGGTGCGCTCGGCATCGCCGCCGCCGGTTATGCCGCGGCCGGGCGACGCACGGCGGGCGGCGTCGGCTGGCTTGGCGATCTCGTCGCGCGCGGCACCGACCGATTGCGCCGGCCCGATCCCGATGCCGCGGCGGCGCTGCGCGAACGGCGCGCGCTCGAAGTGCGCGGGCGGCGGCTCGATCCGAGTTTCGATCGCGACGACGACGCGGCGACGGATGGGGATGCTTATCCGACGACCGGCATCGACGGACCGACGCTCGATGCACCAGACGATATGGCAGGCGACGACAATGCGGGCGACGGGGCGGGGCCGCGCACCGGCATCGACATGCGCGCCGAGCGCCGCGTCGAACAGCGCCAGGCGCGCCCGAAGCCGGGCAAGCGCGCGCGCACGGCCGGCCAGGGCACGCTCGATCTGGTGCCGAGCGAGGAATATCAGCTGCCGCCGCTGGAGCTGGTCGGCCGCGTTCAGCCGGTTTCGGTGACGCGGGCAAGCGAAAGCGCGCTCGAACAGAATGCACGGCTGCTCGAAAGCGTGCTCGACGATTTCGGCGTCAAGGGCGAGATCGTGAAGGTACGGCCGGGGCCCGTGGTCACGCTCTACGAGTTGCAGCCGGCGCCCGGCATCAAGACCAGCCGTGTCATCAATCTGGCCGACGACATCGCGCGCGCGATGAGCGCGGTCTCGGTGCGCATCGCCGTGGTGCCCGGCCATA
>JBBDWX010000066.1:0-1173 GCA_040902665.1 Dongiaceae bacterium | reverse complement strand
ATATGCCGATGGTGCCCGAGGCTGCGATCGCGATGCTCGCCTGCGCGCGGATCGGCGCCGTCCATTCGGTGGTGTTCGGCGGATTCGCCGCGGCCGAGCTCGCGACGCGGATCGACGACGCAAAACCGAAGCTGATCGTGTCGGCCTCCTGCGGCCTCGAGCCGGGGCGCGTCGTCGAATACAAGCCGCTGCTCGATGCCGCGATCGGGCTCGCAAAGCACAAGGTCGAACATTGCATCGTCCTGCAACGGCCGCAGAAGCCCTGCGCACTCGTCGCGGGGCGTGACATCGACTGGAACGCGGCGATCGACGCCGCATCGCCGGCCGATTGCGTGCCGGTCGCTGCGACCGACCCGCTCTACGTTCTCTATACGTCGGGCACGACCGGCCAGCCGAAGGGCGTGGTGCGCGACAATGGCGGCCATGCCGTCGCGCTCTGCTGGTCGATGAAGAATGTCTATGGCATGAAGCCGGGCGAGGTTTACTGGGCCGCATCCGATGTCGGCTGGGTGGTTGGCCATTCCTATATCGTCTACGGCCCGCTGCTTTATGGCTGCACGTCGGTACTCTATGAGGGCAAGCCGGTCGGCACGCCCGATGCCGGTGCCTATTGGCGGGTCATCGCCGAGCACGGCGTGTCGGCGCTGTTCACAGCACCGACGGCGTTCCGCGCGATCAAGCGCGACGATCCTGACGGCAAACTGCTGGCGCAATACGATCTCAGCCGCTTTCGCACCCTGTTTCTGGCCGGCGAGCGCTCCGATACGGCAACGCTGGAATGGGCCGAACAAAAGCTCCGCGTGCCGGTGATCGATCACTGGTGGCAGACCGAGAGCGGCTGGCCGATGGCGGCCAACTGCATCGGGATCGAGATGCTGCCGGTGAAGCACGGCTCGCCGACCAGGCCGGTGCCGGGCTGGGACGTCCGCGTGCTCAAGACCGACGGGCAGGAGGCGAAGCGCGGCGAGATCGGCGCCATCGTCGTCAAACTGCCGATGCCGCCGTCGAGCCTGCCGACCTTGTGGAATGCCGATGCGCGTTTCGTCGCCGCGTATCTCGAGGACTTTCCCGGCTATTACAAGACGGGCGATGCCGGTTATATCGACGACGACGGATATATCTACATCATGGCCCGCACCGACGACATCATCAACGTCGCGGGCCATCGGCTCT
>JBBDWX010000065.1:0-7519 GCA_040902665.1 Dongiaceae bacterium | reverse complement strand
TCCATCATGCCGGCGCCCGACATCTCGCGAAGCTGTTTCACGAGCCCTGCGCTGATCTCAGCCATGCTCTTTATCTCCTGAATTCAAAACTGCGTTCCGGGCCCGGCCACGGGCGGCGGCCCGGTACGCACCGGACCGCGCATGTCGGGTCGAATGCGGGCGTCAGGCCGAGGCGGCCGCCTCGTCCGGGGCGGCAGTGCTTGCGATCGCCGGCTCGGCCTCGGGCAAATGCTCGGCCGGCGTCTCGGCCTGTTCGCCGACATCGACGCCGGAGGCGATCATTTCCTGTTGCAATCCGTCCAACACCGAGTCCGCCATCAGATCGAGGTAGGTCGCAATGGCGCGCAGCGCATCGTCGTTGCCGGGGATCGGATAGGTGATGCCCTCCGGATCGGAATTGCTGTCGACCACGGCGATAACCGGGATGCCGAGCTTGGCCGCTTCGGCAACGGCGATATCTTCCTTGTTCGTGTCGATCACGAACAGGATATCCGGGCGCCCGCCCATCTCCTTGATGCCGCCCAGCGCGCGTTCGAGCTTGTCGCGTTCGCGGGTGAGCTGGAGAAGCTCTTTCTTGGTGAGGCCTGCGAGCCCCTGATCGAGCTGCTCGTCGAGATCGCGGAGCCGCTTGATCGAGTTCGAGATCGTCTTCCAGTTGGTCAGCATGCCGCCGAGCCAGCGGTGGTTGACGTAGTATTGACCGCACCGCTTGGCCGATTCCGCGAGCTTCTCGCTGGCCTGGCGCTTGGTGCCGACAAACAGGACGCGTCCGCCGCCGGCGACCACGTCGCGCGCCGCCTGGAGGGCGCGATGCAGCAGCGGCACGGTCTGCTCAAGGTCGAGAATATGGACATTGTTCCGGACGCCGAAAATGTACGGAGACATCTTCGGATTCCAGCGACGGGTATGGTGGCCAAAATGCACGCCGGCTTCGAGAAGCTGGCGCATGCTGAAGGATGGCATTGCCATGATCGGGTTCCTTTTCCGGTTGGTCCGCCACGGGGCTGTCGTCAGGCTCGCAAGCCGGACACCGGAGCGGGCGAGCGGGATGTCTCCCCGCCGTCCGCGACCCCGTGTGAGGGTTTGGAGGGCGCTATTTAGGGCATGGCGCCTGCCGTATCAAGCCCGGTCCCGGTCCCGAGCCAGGGTCGGGCCAGGGTCGGACCCAGGGTCGGGCCACCTCCAGCCAGCCCGCGCGGCCTGTGGCGGGCGTGGCTAGATTTCCTGGACGTCCACCACCCCGGGGATCGCCTTGATGGCTGCCCGACCTGCCGGCGAGACCGCCCATCCCCCCGGCAGGGCCATTTCAACCTCCCGGGTGCCTTCGAGTTCGAGTACCAGATTGATCCGGCCTTTGCCCCGGCCCTCCCGGGCAATGATCTGTTTCAGGCTCTCGAGCGGATCCGGCGCATTGAGGAAGACCCGAAGCCCGGCCGCCGCATTGCGGGTCGCCTCGTCGATCGGTTCGATCGACTGGAGGGTCAGGCGAAAACTGTCTTCCTCGTGGCGGGCGTCGGCCGTGACGACGACCATGCGGCCCGGTTCAAGCAACTGGCGGGCGCCGAACAGCAAATCGGAAAACACCGTCGCCTCGAACACGCCGCTTGAATCGGAGAACTGCACGAAAGCAAACCGGTTGCCCCGCGCCGAGGTACGCTCCTGCCGCGAAATCACGATGCCGGCGAGCCGGGCGCGATTGGTCGGACGGCCCTGCAACCAGCTCGCGAGATCGGCAAAGCGGGTTACATCGAGACGCCGCAAGCTTGTCGTATACGAATCCAGCGGGTGCGCCGAAATGTAGAACCCGATGGCATCGAACTCATTCTGCAGTCGTTCCAGCGGCGGCCATTCCTCTATGGCCGGCAGATCGAATGATGGCATCGCTTCTGCATCGCCGAACAGATTGGTCTGGTTGCTGTCTCGCGCCGCCGCTTCGGCATTGGCGTGGCGCAGCACGACATCCGACGCTTCGAACAAACGACGGCGGTTGGGTTCAAGCGAATCGAACGCCCCGGCCCTGATGAGATTCTCCAGTGGCCGCTTGTTTACATGACGCGGATCGATCCGCCGCGACAGATCGCCGATATCCTTGAATGGCCCGTTCGCCTCCCGATCGGCGACCAGCGCTTCCATCGCGCCCGCACCGACGTTTTTAATTGCCGCCAGCGCATAGCGCACGGCGAGCGCGCCGTCGGTCATGGGTTCGACCGAAAAATATGCCTCCGAGCAATTGATGTCGGGCGGGAGAAGCCGATATCCCATGCGCTCGAGTTCCTGCCAGAACAAATTAAGTTTCTCGCTGGAGTGGATATCGAGCGTCATCAACGCCGCAAAGAACTCCACCGGATGATTGGCCTTCATCCAGGCGGTCTGGTAGGCGACCAGCGCATAGGCGGCGGCGTGGCTTTTGTTGAAGCCGTAGCCTGCAAATTTCTCGACCTGGCGAAAAATATGGGCGGCGGTGTTCTCGGGCACGCCGCGCGCCAGCGCGCCGTCGGTGAACGCCTTGCGCTGGGCCTCCATCTCGGACTTGATCTTCTTGCCCATCGCGCGGCGCAACAGATCGGCACCGCCCAGGCTGTAGCCGGACAAGGCCTGCGCGATCTGCATCACCTGTTCCTGATAGATCGCAATGCCGTAGGTCTCGCGCAGGATCCCTTCGAGCGAGGGATGCAGATAATCCGGCTGTTCGGTACCGTGTTTGCAGGCGATGTAACGCGGAATATTGTCCATCGGACCCGGTCGATAGAGCGCCACCACGGCGATGATATCCTCGAACCGGTCGGGCTTCAGTTTGCGCAGCACGTCGCGCATGCCCGAACTTTCAAGCTGGAAGATGCCGGTCGATTCCCCCCGCCCGATCATCTCGTAAGTCTTCGCGTCGTCGAGGGGTATGTTTTCGAGTTCGATCGTGACGCCGCGTTGCGCCAGCAGTTCTCGCGCCTTGGCCAACACGGTGAGCGTCTTCAAACCGAGGAAGTCGAACTTCACGAGGCCCGCGAGTTCAACATACTTCATGCTGAACTGTGTGACCGGCATGTCGGAGCGCGGGTCGCGATAGAGCGGCACCAGCTCGTTCAGCGGCCGATCGCCGATCACCACGCCGGCGGCATGGGTCGAGGCGTGCCGATAGAGGCCTTCCAGCTTGATCGCAATATCGATCAGCCGGGCGACCGAAGGATCCTCCTCCTGCATGGTCTGAAGCTGAGGCTCGCCCTCGATGGCCTGGGCAATCGTAACCGGATTGGCCGGGTTGTTCGGCACCAGCTTGCAGATGCGATCGACCTGGCCATAAGGCATCTGAAGCACGCGCCCGACGTCGCGCAGCGCCGCGCGGGCCTGGAGCTTGCCGAAGGTTATGATCTGGGCGACCCGGTCGCGTCCGTACTTCTCCTGCACATAGCGGATCACCTCGTCGCGGCGGTCCTGGCAGAAATCGATGTCGAAATCCGGCATCGACACGCGTTCGGGGTTGAGAAAGCGTTCGAACAGCAATCCCCAGCGCAAGGGATCGAGGTCGGTGATCGTCAGGGCCCAGGCCGCGACCGACCCGGCGCCGGAACCGCGCCCGGGTCCCACTGGAATGCCCTGGCGTTTCGCCCATTGAATGAAGTCGGCAACGATCAGGAAGTAGCCGGCGAACCCCATCGCATTGATGGTTTCGAGCTCGAAATCGAGGCGCTGGCGATAAGGCGTTGCGCGTTCTGTGAAGGCATCACCGCCCGGATCGAGATTCTCGATCTCGCCGAGACGCACCAGCCGCGCTTCGAGCCCGGCCACCGCCTGCGCGCGCAATTCGTCTTCCGCGCTGCGGCCATCGCTAGTCGGAAAAGCCGGCAGGATCGGTTTGCGTTCGTCTGGCATGAAAGCACAGCGCTGTGCAATCACGATCGTATTGTCGAGCGCCTCGGGGAGATCCGCAAACAAGGCGCGCATTTCGGCCGCGCTTTTGAACCGGTGCTCGGGCGTTTCACGACGGCGCGTCTCTTCGGCAACGTAACTGCCACCGGCGATACAGAGCAAAGCATCATGCGCCTCGAACATATCCACATCGGCAAAGAACACTTCGTTGGTCGCAACCAGCGGAATTTCGTGCGCATAGGCAAGATCCAGCAAGGCGGGCTCTATCTGCTGTTCAACCGCGAGCCCGTGCCGCATCAGCTCCATGTAGAGCCGGCCCGGAAACAGGGCGGCGAGCCGTAGCAGAGCAGCTTCGGCCGCTTCTTTCTGCCCCTCATGCAGCAGACGGCCGATCAGACCACGCGGTCCACCCGTAAAGGCGATCAGCCCGTCGGTAGCGCCATCGAGCGCATCCCATTCGAGTTGCGGCTGGCTGCCAGGTTCGCCATCGAGAAAGGCGCGGCTGACCAGTTTCAGCAGGTTCGCGTAGCCGGTTTCGTTCTGAACGAGGAGAACGAGCTGATCGGGTCCCTGTCGCACCGGCCGGACGGCGCCGTTGCCGCCCTCACCTGCCGGCCGCGCCATCGCGAGCTGGCAACCGACGATCGGCTGTACGCCGGCTTCACGTGCGGCGAGCGCGAACTCCAGGGCGCCGAACAGGTTGCCGGTGTCGGTCACGGCGACCGCCGGCATGGCATTTGCGACGCACAGCTTTACCAGCTGCTTGATCGGGATCGCGCCTTCGGAGAGCGAATAGGCGGAATGGACGCGGAGATGGACAAAATCGGTATGTGGCATCGTCCGATCATTCACGATTCGGACCGCCGGCGAAAGGACTAGAGCTCGCGCACGCGCCCTTCGACGATCGTAAGGCGCCGATCCATGCGCTGCGCCAGGCCCGGATTATGCGTCGCGATCAGCGCTGCCAGACCGAAGTCGCGGACAAGCCGGATCAGTAGCGCAAAAACCTCGTCCGCCGTGTGAGGATCGAGATTGCCGGTCGGCTCGTCCGCCAGCAGCAATTGCGGTCGATTGGCAAGGGCCCGCGCAATCGCCACACGCTGCTGCTCGCCGCCAGAAAGCTGCCCCGGGCGATGATCGGTGCGTTCGGCAAGGCCCACATGCCCCAGCAGCTCGCGGGCCCGCTCCGCCGCGGCGCGCTTGCCGACACGCGCGATCATCTGTGGCACCGCGACATTCTCCAGCGCGGAAAACTCCGGCAGCAGATGGTGGTATTGATAGACGAAACCGATATGGCTCAACCGCAGGGCCGTTCGCCCGCCATCGCCCAACTTGGCGGCTTCGGCGTCGCCGATCCGGATGGTGCCGGAATCCGGTTGTTCCAGCAGGCCGGCAATCTGCAGCAACGTCGATTTGCCCGATCCGGACGGACCGACCAGCGCCGTCATTTCCCCGCGATTGATGACCAGCGTCGCATCCCGGATCACCTCGAGGCGGCGGCCGCCGGCCTGATCGAAACCGCGTTTGATCCGCTCGAGCGACAGGACCGGCGTTGCGCGCTCATTCATAGCGGAGCGCCTCCACCGGATCGAGTCGCGCGGCACGCCAGGCCGGATAGATCGTCGCCAGGAAGGAAAGACCGAGCGACATCGAGCAGACCCAGAAAACTTCCATCGGATCGACGATCGCCGGCAGTTTCGAGAGGAAGTAGATCTCGGCCGAAAAGAGCTCAGCGCCGGAAAGGCTCTCAAGCCAGCCTTTGATCGTGTCGATGTTTCTGGCGAAGGCGAGCCCGAGCGCGAAGCCGAGCCCGGTGCCAACCAGACCGATGCTGGCACCGCTCATAAAGAAGATGCGCAGGATGGCACCGCGCGAGGCGCCCATCGTGCGCAGGATCGCGATGTCGCGGCCCTTGTTCTTCACCAGCATGATCTGGCCGGAAATAATGTTAAATGCCGCCACGACGATGATCAGCGTCAGGATCAGGAACATGACATTCCGTTCGACCTGGATCGCATTGAAGAAGCTTGAGTTCGTGCGCTGCCAGTCGAGCACGCGGAAGTTCGGATCGAGCGAACCGAAAAGCTGGGCACCAACCAGATTGGCCTGTTCCGCATCCTCTACCATCACCTCGATCGAATTGACGGCATCCGGCAGGCGGAAATAGAGCTGCGCCGCCTCCAGCGGCACATAGACGAAGCTGCTGTCATACTCGTACATGCCGATCTCGAAAACGCCGACCACTTCGAAAGTCTTCATGCGCGGAATGTTGCCCATGACAGTCGCGGTGCCCTGCGGCGAGACAAGCGTGATTCCGTCGCCGACAAAGACGCCCATTCGTTCGGCCATGCGAGTCCCGATGATCGCCGCATCGATGCCGTGAAACCGCTCCAGCGCCCCCGGCGTGATGCTCTCCGCCAAGACGGGATGTGCTGCCAGATCCTCTGCGCGCATGCCACGCACGACCGCCCCCAAGGCCGCATCGCCGCGGGTCGCCATCACCTGGGCCTCTATGTAGGGCGTAACGCGCTCAACCAGAGGAATCTGGATTACTTTCGCCGTGACTGCATCGTAATCCGGAATTGCACCGGTAGTGCTCGATACCGTGAGATGGCCGTTAAGTCCGAGGATCCGCGACATGAGTTCTTCGCGAAAGCCGTTCATCACGGACATCACGATGATCAGCGTGGCGACGCCGAGGGCAATCCCGAGGAACGAAAACCCGGCGATGACCGAGACAAACCCCTCCTTCCGGCGGGGCCGCAAATAACGCATCGCAACGATACGCTCGAAGGCGGAGAACATGCGAACTAGCCCGCGAGCCGCGTCAACGCGGAATCGAGCGACAGTTCCTCGCGCTCGCCGGTCGCCCGGCGCTTGAGTTCGACGGTGCCGGCCGCGACGCCGCGCGGGCCGATCACGAGTTGCCAGGGCAGCCCGATCAGATCCATGTCGGCGAATTTCGCGCCGGGCCGCTCGTCGCGGTCGTCATACAAAACCTCGACACCGGCGCTGCGAAGCCTGCCATAGATGTCCTCCGAGGCCGCCGTCGTTGCCGCATCCGAGACCTTGAGATTGACCAGTCCGACATGGAACGGCGCAACGCTCTCCGGCCAGATGATGCCGGCATCGTCATGGCTCGCCTCGATGATGCCGCCGACCAGGCGCGACACGCCGATGCCGTAGGAGCCCATATGCACCGGCGCCGAACTTCCGTCCGCGCTGACCACGCGCCCGCCGAGCGGATCCGAATACTTTGTGCCGAAATAGAAGATGTGCCCGACTTCGATGCCGCGCGCTTCGAGCAGATCGCCAGGCGCGACACCAGCCTTCGCCGGATCGTGCCGCTCGTCGGTCGCCGCATAGAGGCGCGTCCATTCCTTCACGATCGGTTCGAGATCGCCCTCATAGTCCGGCTCGCGCGCCAGCACATCGAACTTGAGAAAATCATTGTGGCAATAGACCGCGCTCTCCCCGGTATCTGCGAGGATGATGAACTCGTGGCTGAGATCGCCGCCGATCGGGCCGCTATCCGCCGCCATCGGGATCGCCTTGAGGCCCATCCGCGCAAACGTGCGCAGATAGGCGACGAAAAACTTGTTGTAGGAGCGCTTCGCGCCTTCGAAATCGAGATCGAAGGAATAGGCATCCTTCATCA
>JBBDWX010000064.1:0-7525 GCA_040902665.1 Dongiaceae bacterium | reverse complement strand
CGACATCGACCAGTCGCCAATCGGACGCACACCGCGCTCGAACCCCGCGACCTACACCGGCGCTTTCACCCCAATCCGAGACTGGTTTGCCGGGCTCCCTGAATCGATTGCACGCGGCTACAAGCCGGGCCGCTTTTCGTTCAACGTGAAGGGCGGACGCTGCGAGGCCTGCGAAGGCGACGGTGTGCTCAAGATCGAGATGCACTTCCTTCCCGACGTCTATGTGCAGTGCGACACCTGCAAGGGCAAACGCTATAATCGCGAGACGCTGGAAATCACCTTCAAGGACAAATCGATCGCCGGCGTACTCGACATGACAGTCGACGACGGTGTCGAGTTCTTCAAGGCGGTGCCTGCGATACGCGAAAAGCTGCGCATGCTCCAGGAGGTCGGCCTCGGCTACATTCATGTCGGTCAGGCGGCGACTACGCTCTCCGGCGGCGAGGCACAACGGGTCAAACTCGCCAAGGAGCTGTCGCGCCGGGCAACCGGCCGGACGCTTTACATACTCGACGAACCGACAACCGGGTTGCATTTCGAGGACGTGCGAAAATTGCTGCAGGTGTTGCATCGCCTGGTCGAACAGGGCAACACCGTGGTGGTGATCGAACATAATCTCGAAGTTATCAAGACGGCGGACTGGATCGTCGATCTCGGCCCCGAGGGCGGCGACGGTGGCGGCAGGATCGTTGCGGCAGGCACACCGGAGGATGTCGTGCAGGTAGCAGAAAGCTACACGGGCGCTTTTCTCGCACAGCATCTCGGCCGCCGGGCAGCAGCCAAACGAAAGAAGAGCGCCTGACAGGGGATCGGCAATGTACCGACTTTACGGCAATCCCGGTGCGGCCAGCTTGACGCCGCATGTCATTCTGATCGAAGCGAACACCCCGCATGAAATGATCATGATCGACCTCGACAAAGGCGAGCAGTTCGACCCCGAGTTTCTCAGGATCAATCCCCACGCGCGGGTTCCGGTGTTGATCGACGGCGATCTGGTGCTGCACCAGTCGGCAGCCATTACGCTCCATCTCTGCGAGCGCTTTCCGCATCTCGAGCTGGTGCCGGAGCCGGGCTCACCGCAACGTGCAAAGTTCCTGCAATGGATGGTGTATCTGACCAACACGGTGCAGGAAGAGCACATGCATTACTGGCACGCCGACAATTATATGGAAAGCGAGCGTGGCCAGCATGAGATGGTGCAGATGGCGGAAAAACGCCTTGGCGACATGTGGGCTCATATCGACGGTGAGATTGCATCCGGCGGCCACCCGTATCTGCTGGGCGAGCGCTGCACCGCCGCGGATATCTATCTGACGATGCTGACGCGCTGGTCGCGCAAGCTCGCGAAGCCGCCCGCCTCCTACCCGCACCTCAAGGCGCTCGCCGATCGCGTCAAGGCCCGCCCGGCCTATCGGGCAACGCTGCAGGCGGAAGGCATCGATCAGTAACCTGGCCCGTGGGCCGCAGGCAGGAATCGCCCTACTTCGCCGCCACAACCTCGATTTCGACCACCAGTTCCGGCAATGCCAGTGCCGATATGACGACCAGCGTAGAGGCGCAGGCATGGCCCTGCATCGCTGCGTCGCGGGCGACACGCGATTTCCCGACGTCGCCCGCATCCGTAATGAAACCCGTGGCCTTGACGACGTCGGCGGGACCCATCCCCTCCTCCGCCAGCACGGCCATGATGTTAGACCAGCAGCGTGCGGCCTGGGCGTCGAACCCCTTTTCGATCGTGCCGTCGGGTTTGGCGCCGACCTGACCCGACACATAGACCCACCGGGCATTCGCAGGGGCCGAGACACCCTGCGCATAGTTGGAGAAAGGCTTCACGACGGTTGCCGGATTGATGCGTTTGATCATAGGACCCCCCTGAAAGCTGGATGCGCGTGCGATGTTAGCGCAGTCCGGCGATACGTGCCATGAATCGCGGCGGTCGCAATCGGGCGCCGCAATGCCGTGTATCGCTCCAACCTGTCCTCTTCAAACAGCTGTGCCAGCACGGCTGCGTCCTCGATCCCGAGATTCATGCCGCGCCCGCCGATCGGCGCATGGACATGGGCCGCATCGCCGGCGAGAAAGATCTGATTGTGAGCCTGACAATGATCCGACTGACCGACACGCACACTGAAACTTACCTCGCTCAGCGTCCGCCGGACGTTATAGCTGCCGGGCACCTGGAACCGCGGCTTGGGCGCATTTGCGACGAAACGATAGCGATCGGCGGCCACACCGGCGGCCATGCCGAATTGGCCTCGCGCATTGAGAAAGATGCTGAGACTGTCGAAATCGTACGGCCAGTTCGCGACTTCGTACTCGGCGACTCCCCAGTAATTCTCATATTCAAAGGCATGGAAGGGAATTCCGGCAGCATGCCGGATCATGCTGTCTGTGCCGTTGGCACCAATGACAGCGCTGAACAGTTCGACGGTCTTGCGGAAACCTTCATCGAGTACCGCCGATACGGCGCCGCCAAGGTCGACCGCCGAACGGGCGACGACGGGCCGTTCCACCGTTACCCCGAATTGAAGCAATCGCTGCGCGAGGATGCTCTCGGTCGCGTCCTGCGGCAGCATCAGCAGATAATTATACCGATGGCGAAGCCGTGTGAGATCCACGGAGCCGGCCAAGCCTTCCTTGACCCAGAAATCGACACGCCCGATGCGACGGCCCGTCGCGAGCAGCCGCTCGGCAACGCCCGATGTTTCCAGAATCTCGAGGCTGCGAGAATTCAATCCCACCGCGCGGCTTTCGGTCGACGGGACGGGATGGGCATCGATGATTCGGGGATTGAAACCCCGACGCGCGAGCTCGAGCGCAGCGCTTAACCCGGTCGGGCCGGCGCCGACAATCAGAATACGTGATGACCTATCGCTTCCTATGGCGGATCTCCGATCTTGTGTTGAAATAGCCACCCCGCTGGCCTTAGGTAGGAAGAGTGAACCATCCCGTCCATATCATCGGTGCCGGTCTGGCCGGCAGCGAAGCCGCCTGGCAACTGGCAACCGCTGGCGTAGCGGTGATCCTGCACGAGATGCGGCCGGTTCGTCGCACCGAAGCCCATAGGACCTCGGACTGCGCCGAACTGGTCTGCTCCAACTCGTTCCGGTCCGACGACGCGTCCTACAATGCGGTCGGGCTGCTTCATGAGGAAATGCGGCGCGCCGGATCGCTGATCTTGGCAGCGGCGGATGCGCACAAGCTGCCCGCCGGCGGTGCCCTTGCCGTGGATCGCGACGGCTTTGCGGGCGCCGTCACGGCGCGGCTCGCTGCCCATCCGCTCATCCGCATCGAGCGGGGCGAGGTTGCGGCCCTCCCGCCCCCCGATTGGGGCGCGACGATTGTTGCAACCGGACCGCTCACCGCGCCAGGGCTCGCCGGTGCGATCCGCGAGCTGACCGGCGAAGCCGATCTCGCCTTTTTCGATGCCATCGCGCCGATCGTCCATCGCGACAGCATCGACATGACTGTGGCCTGGTTTCAGTCACGCTACGACAAGGAAGGTCCGGGCGGCGGTACGGCGGATTACATCAACTGTCCTTTCGACCGACCGCAGTACGAGGCGTTCCTCGACGCTCTTCTGGCCGGCGAGAAAACCGAGTTCCACGAATGGGAAAAGGATACGCCGTATTTCGACGGCTGCCTGCCGATCGAAATCATGGCCGCGCGTGGTCGCGACACGCTGCGCTGGGGACCCATGAAGCCGGTCGGCTTGACCAACCCGAGCACCGGCCGCCGCGCCTGGGCCGTCGTCCAGCTTCGGCAGGACAACGCGCTCGCCACACTGTTCAACATGGTCGGGTTCCAGACCAAGCTGAAACACGGCGAACAGGCCCGCATTTTCCGCAGCATTCCCGGCCTCGAAAATGCCGAGTTTGCCCGGCTCGGCGGGCTGCATCGCAACACCTTCCTGAACAGCCCGAGACTGCTCGACGGACGGCTTCGGCTCAGGCAAGCGCCACATCTGCGCTTCGCCGGCCAGATCACCGGCGTCGAAGGCTATGTCGAAAGCGCGGCGATCGGTCTGCTGGCCGGTCGTTTCGCCGCATCCGAGCGGATTGGACGGCAGGCGGAAGTGCCGCCGGCAACGACCGCGCTCGGGGCGCTGTTGGGTCACATTACCGGCGGTGCCTCAGCCGAAAGCTTTCAACCGATGAACGTCAATTTCGGGCTGTTCCCGCCTTTAGCCGGCATGCCGTTACGCGGCCGCGAACGCAAGGCCGCTCTCGCGAAGCGGGCGCTCGTCGAACTCGATCAATGGCTTTCGTCTCCCGCGGCGGCAGCCTGACTGACATCGACCCGCGAGGCCTCGGCATTCCGCTCCTCGCGGGCGGTGAGCCAGACCATCCGGTCGTTCTGACGAATGTCGATCGGCATGGGGATAACTGGCCCTGGCGTATCGATCGCGCGCCATGCATCGATCATGTTCTGCTTGTTGAGCTTCGAGGATTCCTGCCGGAATGGCGAAGGATGCTCGCCGCCGAACTTGATTTCGGGATTCGTGTTGATCTCGTAGATCTGCGGCCGGCCGCCGACGATGCCGAAATCAGCCCGACCATAGTCCGTATCGGCAAGACGGAAGGCCTCCGCCAGCGTTTCCCTGTGCGGGTTTTCACGGATGATCCGGAGCTCGTCCTCATAGAGCGCCGGCCCGGCAATTCCTTTCTTGCCGTATTTGACGAGCCAGCTGTCTTCATGCACGGCCGTGGACGCAAGCGAACGCGGACCGATCTGAAAACTGGACAGCTTGCGATATAGGTTGCCGATCAGAGGTTCGGCGCAATATTCGACGATCAGGAGGGTCGCAGCAGGTTTGCCCGCTTCGATTGCCGCGTCGATTGCACGCTGCAGCGTCTCCCAGTCGTAAACCAGATCGGTCAGCGGACGGTCGTGACCGCCTTCGTTGCGCAGGAAGACCGGCCAGCGCGACGGGCGAATACGTTCTTCCACACGATAGGCGTTGAAATCGTTGATCCCGGCATCGTGCAGCCGGCGCAACAGACCGTAACGGCTGGGTGCTTTGGCAGGATCGTTGAGCACCTTGAGCCCGGACGTCTTCATCGCGCGGTAGGCCATCGCGACGCGATGCCAGTGGGCCAGCGACAACCGATCGAAATCGGTGAAGATGTAGGTGGCGCGCGGCGTGGTCGTATAATGCAGTAGGTCGCGATAACTGACGATTCGGACCTCAAGGTCCGGATCGAGCCCGACCACGGCCCGATGCGTGTATTCCAAGTTCGGCGATACCAGAAACACGATCACAGCAGCGCGCCCCCTTTGAAGCATCGAAGCGATATCAAGGGCTTATACCCGTAATCGGAGGGCATAGGGCAAGTGCAATCCTTGACCGTGACTGAGATGGATCGTAAAGAGTAATGCAATCATCGCTCTTGAGGGGATACCGCATGAACGCAACATCGAAGCTGACGCTCGACTGGTCCCGGCTGCTGGGTTTCGACCAAGCCAGCGACACCGAACGCAGTTGCCTTGCCAATTGGCCCAAGATCGGCGTGAAGCAGATGGTTCGTCGCAGCGACGAGGTCGATTCTGTCGCGCTCGGCCGCCTGACCAAGGTCGGCTTCAAGGACAATATCGGCACCTGATCGCCCGGTTCAGCGCGATCCGCCGCTGCTTGGGCCCTCTGGGACGGTTGGAACCGGGGCCCGGGCTGCCTTGACGTCTGTCGGAGAGACGCCGAGAATCTCCAGAATGAAATGCAATGGGGGTGTGCGGTGACCGATTTATACAAGACGACCGTCGCGCTCGACCGGTCGAAGTTGCTCGGGTTCGATCAGGAATCCGGTAGTGGCACCCTCCCTGCCGCAAAAATTGGACCCAAAAATTCACCGGCCTCGACGCCCAGGATGCCAAACGCGGCCAAGGTCGGCACCAAGACCGTCGTCACATCGGTGGAAACAGCGAACGGGTTCCGGTCGACCGCGGACGATTTGCAGTCAGATGCGCCTTTGACGGCGCTGACCTTCTCCACCGTCGGCGCACCGTCGATCGGTCTCGACTGGTCGCATTTACTGGGCTTCGACCAGGCGGCTCAAGCGACGTCCTTTCCATCGACGAATGCCACGATGGTGGGCCAGAAGCCGGTGGGCCCCGCTCTCCGTGCAAAGGCGGGAAACAAGGCGAGCCGTACGATTGCGGCCCTCTGTGCCAAGATCGGCAGTAAAGATCCCTGATCGGTCAAAGATCCCTGATCGGTCGCTGCAACAAATCAGATACGCCTGGATGTCGGCGCGCCGGCTGTTTCTGCGTGCCGGCCGCTCAAGCGCGATATGATGCGCCATGACGCTCGCTGAAATTGCACCATTGGACATGCGTCCCGATCCGACACGCGCGGCCGCTCTTGATTCGCGCATGCGCGAGCGCCTGATCGACAGCCTGGACTATATCCGCACGCAGGCGGGCATTCATCTGATGTTCCCGCAGCCGGGTTTCGATCGCCTGTTGGCGCGCCTCGGGACTGGACCGGTCAGCTCTCAGGTTTTCGCCCTGTACTACGATCTCGTGCTCGCCATCGGGCAAGATAATCTCGACGAGGCGCAGCGCTGCATCGACGAACTCACCGTTCTTGACAGCGATGCGCCTTTTGGCCCTGTCATCGTGCCGCTGAAAGACTATCGCACTGACCGAACGGCGGATCGATTTCGACGCTTCGTGGACACCGATCCTGAAACACGTTTCACCATCCTGCCGCCCTCTGGCGAAAAGGTCGCGGCGTGCCGCAAGCGGATCGAATCGGCCTTTGCGCTGCTCGATCGCGCCTCTCCTGCGCTCTCGAACGAAATCCGGACGCTGCTCCGGGAGATCGTACTGGCGGTTGCGCCGGACGATCCGGAAGCCATGTTGTTCGATGGTGCGTCGTCTTTCATGTTGTGGGGTGCGCTGGTACTGAACGCGGACAGCTATCAGAACGACCTCGATATGGTGCAGGTGCTCGCCCATGAAAGCGGCCACAATCTCCTGTTTGGTCTATGCGCCGACGGGCCGCTGATCGAGAACGACGATACCGAGCGCTATCCATCCCCGGTCCGGCGAGACCCGCGGCCCATGGACGGCATCGTCCATGCGGCTTTCGTCATCGCACGCATGCACCAGGCCGTTCGCGCGCTGCTCGATGCCGATGCGGTCGAGTATTCCGAGCGCAGCGACGCACAGACCGTGCTTGCCAACCTGCAACGCTCGTTTGCATTTGCGATGGAAACCGTCGACCGTCACGCGATCCTGACGCCGCTCGGGCGTTCGGTAGTGGATGGTGCCCGGGCCTACATGACAGCGCAGGCCTGAGCCGAAACGTCTACGGGTCGCCGGGCACGTTGTAGGACGGTGCGGACGACGGATCGATCGCGCGGATCGTGTAATCCTTCATTTGCGGTTCATAGCGTTCCCAAAGCCGGCGCAGTTCGGCTATCGGATCGTCGTCGCTCCAGTCGACGCGCAGATCCGCGAGCGGCCAGCTATTCTCATGCACAACCAGGAGGCCGCAGGATTTGACCGGCCCCATCTCGCCGCC
>JBBDWX010000063.1:0-1178 GCA_040902665.1 Dongiaceae bacterium | reverse complement strand
GGGCTCCAAAGCCTTCATGAAGGATGTCGCCGACGCGGCCGGCGTGCCGACCGCGCGCTGGCGACGCTTCGCCGATTCGGCCCCGGCCAAAGAATTCGCGCGCACGCTGGGCGCGCCGCTGGTCGTGAAGGCCGACGGGCTGGCGGCCGGCAAGGGCGTGATTGTCGCCGAAAGCATCGACGAGGCCGACCGGGCGATCGACACGATGCTGGTCGAAGGCGCGTTCGGCACCGCCGGCGCCGAGATCGTCATCGAGGAATTTCTGCAGGGCGAGGAAGCGAGTTTCTTCGCGCTCGCCGATGGTACGCATGTGCTGCCGCTCGTGGCCGCGCAGGATCACAAGCGCGTCGGCGATGGCGATACCGGACCGAACACCGGCGGCATGGGTGCCTATTCGCCGACACCGATCGTCGATGCCGCGATGCAGGCGCGCATCATGGCCGAGATCGTCGAACCGACCGTCAAAGCGATGGCGTCGCGCGGCGCGCCGTTCAAAGGCGTGCTGTTCGCCGGCGTGATGATCGATGCGGCCGGACCGAAGCTGCTCGAATTCAACGTGCGCTTCGGCGATCCGGAATGCCAGGTGATGATGGCGCGGCTCAAATCCGATCTGCTGCCCGCCTTGATCGCCTGCAGCGAGGGCGGGCTCGGCCATTTCGATTTGCGCTGGCACGACGATACTGCGCTTGTTGTCGTGATGGCGACGCATGGCTATCCCGGCACCTACGAGAAGGGTTCGGAGATTCGCGGGCTCGACCGCGCCGCCGCCCTCGACGACGTGCTGGTCTTCCATGCCGGGACGAAGCGCGAGGGCGATCGCATTCTTGCCAATGGCGGGCGCGTGCTCGGCATCGTCGGGCGCGGTACGAATGCCGCCGAAGCGCGATTGCGCGCCTATGAAGGCGTCGAGGCGGTCGACTGGCCGAAAGGCTTCTGCCGCCGGGACATCGGCTGGCGCGCGATCGCCGAGAAGGTCCGGTGAGCGTGCGGCCGGATGCGATCGTCGTCGGCGCCGGCCATAACGGGCTGGTGGCGGCGTTCTATCTGGCGCGCGCCGGCCTCGAGCCGCTGGTGATCGAGCGCCGCGACATCGTGGGCGGTGCCGCTGTCACCGAGGAATTCCATCCCGGCTTCCGCAACTCGTCGGCCTCCTATGTCGTGAGCCTGCTGCGCGAGGA
>JBBDWX010000062.1:0-7583 GCA_040902665.1 Dongiaceae bacterium | reverse complement strand
GAACCATGTCGGCAAACGCGAGGTGCTCGCCCGCAACATCGAAGAGCGAGAATGAACCAGTTCCCGATTTCCGTTCGCCCGAGTTCCGTTCGCGACATGCCGGCGCGTAGCGATGCGACTGCTTTTCCCGTGCCCTTCAGCCGGCGGCGATTCCTGGCGGGCACGGCGGGTATCGCGCTGCTGCTCGGTCTCGGCACCAGCTTCAACCTGCTGACGCCGCGCGCGGCAACGGCCGCGACCGCGACCTTCGAATTGACGCAGCAGGATGTCGACGATCTGACGCGCGTCGAGCAGTATCTCAATTCGTTCACCACGCTGCGCGCCCGCTTCCAGCAATATTCGGTGGGCAGCGGCGATGCTAGCGGTGAGATCTATCTGCGCCGGCCCGGCCGGCTGCGTGTCGATTACGATCCGCCGGTACCGGTGGTGATCGTCGCCGACGGCATGCTGGTGAGTTATTACGACGAGGAACTCGACCAGGTGAACCAGTTGCCGCTCGGCGCTTCGCCGATCTGGTTCCTGCTGCGCGAGACGATCCACTTCGACGAGGAAATCACCGTCACCAGGATCGAACGTCAGGCGGGCTCGCTGCGCGTCACCATGCATCAGACCGACGATGCCGATGCCGGATCGGTGACCCTGATCTTCAGCGACAATCCGCTCAACCTGACGCACTGGACGCTGATCGATGCACAGGGCACCGAGGTGCGCGTCGGCCTCGAAGAGGTGACGCTCGGCGGCGCGCTCGCGAACGAGCTGTTCCGCACGCCGACCCCGCGCACCCGATACGAATAACCCGCAGGCGGCGGGCAACCACCCGCTAGACTGCCATCAGAAATCGAATAGTTCGGTGATCTTGAGGGCGCGGGGATCGCCGGTCGCTTCCGGCGCGAAGCCTTCGAGCCGGGCCTGTTCGGCGCGCGCCGCGCCGCCGCTGCGTTCGACGATCTTGTCGAGCTCGCCGCGATCGAGCCAGAGCCCACGACATTTCGGGCAATAGTCGATTTCGATCCCCTGCCGTTCGGTGGCAATCAGATCGACTTGATCGTCGGGACATTTGCGCATGAGACGGCCCTCCCCCGGTATACGCTGCGGCGGCAGGATACCACATCGCCGGCCGCGGTTAGCCGTCGCCGTCGTCCGACGTCAGGTCGCGATCGAAGCAGTGCCGGCCGGCGCTGTGCAACGTAAAATCCTGTGCCCAGCGCGGATCGCCCTCGACGCCGCGCGGATGCGTGAAGACCGCGCAGAGGCGATAGGTCTCGGTGCCGGTAACCTCGTATTCGTAAGGCAGACCGGTTTCCGGATCCGCCGTCAAACCGCTCCATTTGCTGTCGAGGGCATCGAGACCCGCCGGCAGGGCTCCATGCATCCGCCGATGGTCCTCGATCGCCCCGGCAAGCGAGGCGAGATCGTCGGAGCGGCGCGCATCGATCGCCTTCTCGCGCTGCACCCAGGGCGAGCCGACGATCGCGAAGCCGACCGCGATCGCGGCGAAAGCCGCGATGACAAAGACAATCGCCAGCAGACGGCCGGTCGAGGGGCGCCTCATACCGCTTTCTCGTCGCGGCCGAGATCGTGCAGGTAATAGACGAAGATCGTGCCGGCAATGACGGCGGCGGTCAGGACCTTGAGCAGAAAGCGCAGCGTGAGATCGCCGCCAAGCGCGTAGAAGATCAGCGTCACGACGTCGCCGACCACGACAGACCCGGCGATGAACAAGGCGACATAGGTGAGCCATTTGCGCACCGGCGAGCCCCGCTTGGTCGGATCGGATGCGATCATGCGGCCGACCCGATGGGCCGTGTACAGAAAAACCGGCGCCGCGACGACCAGCCGCGCGATCGCCCAGCGGATGTCGTAATCGAGACCCCAGTCGCGCGCGGCAGGATCGCGCACCGCCACGTCGATGAAGCTGAACAGCAGGTCACCGAGCGAATAGGCGCTGGTGAACAACGTCGAATAGAGCACGAGATAGAGAAATGCCTCGCGCGCCGAGACATAGGGGCGCGGGTTCGGCACCGGCAGGGGGAAATCGACCGCCGACCAGGCGCGCAGGGCACTCGCGATCTGGTCCGGCGACCATCCGGCCGCGCCCAGGGCTGCCTCGATCGACGGACGGGTTTCTCCCCGCGCGAGACTCGCGCGCACGAACTGCGTCAGTTCATCGTCGCGTCGGCTCATGATGCGATTCCCCTTGCGATCGTTGCGGCTCCAGTCGTCACCCTTGATCTTGCCGGCGATTGCGGCGCTTCGATGGCGCGGCCGGCGCCCCGCATCAGCCCTGCCGCCGGAACGGCCGCAGAAGCAATTCGGGTAGCGGAGCTTCGCTACGGTCCTCGACGCCGATTTCCATGCCGTACTCGCGCGGCCGGCGGTTGCGCGTGCCGAAGAGAATGTCCCAGAGCGTGACGAAACTGCCATAGTTCGAATCGGTATCGCGGCGCACCGCATGGTGATGCACCCAGTGAATCTCCGGCGTGATGACGGCGCGCGAGATCGCCCGTTCGAAGCGGCGCGGCAGTTTCAGGTTCGAATGATGGAAGATGGTCGCGAGCAGCAGCAGCGTCTCGAACAGCAGCACCGAGGCGACCGGCACCGCGAGCGCGATCATCGCCGCCGCGCGCACCGAGGCGGAGAGCGCGACCTCGCCGACATGAAAGCGCAGCGCCGAACTGGCATCGAGCGTGCGGTCGAGATGATGGATCGCATGGAAGCGCCAGAGCAGCTTCCATTCGTGGTTGAGGCGATGCCACCAGTAGATGCCGAGATCGAGCAGCAGGAGATCGAGCGCGAGACCCGGCAGGCCCGACCACCAGCCGGGCCGATCCCAGAGCGGATGCGCCGAGGCAAAGGCGGTGACCGGCACGACGAAGGCCAGCGACAGCCCGCCATTGATCGCCCAGAAGGCGAGATTGCGCCCGAGCCGGCGGCGGCGCGCATCCGGTGCGGCGAGTTCCGCTGGCATGGGCGCAGCCGGCAGCAGCCGTTCGGCGACGAAGAACGCGACAAACCAGAGCCCCACGACTGCCAGTTTCCAGCTCAGCAATTCCTCGACCAGCGGTTCCATGATGCCCTTGAGAATGCCGTTGCGGATTGCGCCCTGCGGCCGGCCTGCAGGTCGGTTTGCGGGGCCGATTTGCGCAACCGACCATACGCCAGCCCACCGGCGGGCGACCATCTCGGGCAGCCCGTACTGCCTTACCCATTGCGGCGAACCATTGCCCGCCAACCCGAACCCATGCTAGCGAAACGACCATGATCGATGCGGTTAAACTCGACGCCGATGCACCGGTGGTCGGCATCCCCTGCGATCTCAAGGAGATCGACGGGCTGCCCTTCCACGCGGTCGGCGAAAAATATGTGACCTCGGTGATGATCGGCGCCCAGGCGCTGCCGTGGCTCATTCCCGCCTTCGGCCCGCAGTTCGATTTGCCGGCCCTGCTCGACCGGCTCGACGGGCTTCTGGTGACCGGCAGCGTCTCCAATGTCGCGGTGCATCATTATGGCGGCGCACCGGACCGGCCGGAGAGCCCGCAGGATCCGATGCGCGATGCGACCACGCTGCCGATGATCGCCGCCGCCCTCGATAAGGGTCTGCCGCTCTTCTGCATCTGTCGCGGCATCCAGGAGTTGAACGTCGTGCTCGGCGGCACGCTGCATACCGCGGTGCATGCGCTCGATGGCAATCTCGATCACCGTGCGCCGCGCGACGTCGAGCTGAACGCGCGCTATCTGCCGCGCCAACGCGTGACGCTCGATCCCGACGGTATGTTCGCGCGCATCCTCGGCAAGAACGCGATCGACGTGAACTCGCTGCACTGGCAGGCGATCGACAAACCGGCATCGCGGCTCGCCGTCGAGGGGCGGGCCGAAGACGGCGTGATCGAAGCGGTGCGCGTGAAGGATGCAAAATCCTTCGCGCTGGGCGTGCAATGGCATCCCGAGTTCCGGGTCTGGGAAAACGCGGATTCGATGAAGCTGTTCGGTGCGTTCGGCGAGGCCGTGCGGGCCCGTGCGGCATCGCGCCGCGGGCGCAGCCGGGCCGCCTAGACCCTACATTTTTCGGGGTTTACGAAGAGATTCGGCGCGAATCCGGCCGATTCCGGCCGTGCCAAAATCGCATGGCAGATGCGAACGGTTACGCCGCGGTTTCTATTGAATAGCGTCCGGCCCTGACCCATTTAACGCTCATAGTGGCAGGGACCGCAAAGGAACCTGTCGCCCGGTTTTGGCCCCCCTACCGAAATCGGGCTCCGCGTAACACCGGAACTCAGAACGCCCGGCTGCCCCCCTGGCCGGGCGTTCTTTTATTCCGGGGGCGCGATTCGTCTGCGTGCCCCCCACGGTGAATCCCCCGGCAATTCCCGAACGATCTCCAGACCCTGACGCGGGCGGCCGCGCGGGCTATAAAGGCCGCGGCCCGCGCCGAGAACCGGGCGGGGCCGACCAGCGCGCCGCCTTTGCGCTGGCGCAACCGCCGCCGCACCGAAGATATCGGGGAGCCCGTCGCCGACATGGGACTGCGCATCGCGACCTGGAACGTGAACTCGATCCGCCTGCGCCTCGATCTGCTGGCCGGGCTGATGAAGCAGCAGCAGCCCGACGTGATCTGCCTGCAGGAAACCAAGGTGCAGGATCCCGATTTTCCGACCGAGCATTTTCGTGCGCTCGGCTATCCCCATGTGCTGACGCGCGGCATGAAGGCCTATAACGGCGTTGCGATCATCAGCCGCGTGCCGCTCAAGACGCCGCACGGCCGCGATTTCTGCGAGAAGCAGGATTGCCGCCATCTCGCGGCGCGGCTGCCCGGCGGCATCGAACTGCACAACTTCTATGTGCCGGCCGGCGGCGACATTCCCGATCCGACGGCGAACGACAAATTCGCGCACAAGCTGCGCTTCGTCGAGGAGATGACCGACTGGTTCTCCGCTGCGGGCGAACACAAGGGAAAGAAGATGGTTCTGGTCGGCGACCTCAACATCGCGCCGATGGAGCACGATGTGTGGTCGCACAAGCAACTGCTCGGCGTGGTCAGCCACACCCCGCCCGAGACCGAGCGCATGGCGGCTTTGATGGATACGCTCGGCTGGGTCGACAGCGCGCGGCATTTCGTGCCGGCGGACCAGAAACTCTATAGCTGGTGGAGCTATCGCAATCGCGACTGGGCGGCCTCGAATCGGGGCCGGCGGCTCGACCATATCTGGGTGACGCCGAACCTCAAAAAATCGCTGCGCTCGACCGAGATCCTGCGCGATGCGCGCAACTGGACGCCGCCCTCCGACCATGTGCCGGTGATCGTCGAACTCGCCTGAGCGCAAACGCGCGCGGGTGGCGCCGGATTTTTACCTGGCCCCTGAAAGAGAAAGGGCCCGATCGTGGTCGCGCCAAGGCGCTGAACCACAACCGGGCCGGCCGCATCCGTTTACGGCTCGTAGATTTCGTCGAACGAGACCAGCACTTCGGTCTGGCCGGTTGCGGCAACATCGAAGCTGACGGTTTCCTCGAACTGGCCGTCGCGCGCGACGACGTGCGCGGTGTAGCTGCCCGGTGCGACATCGGCGAGCAGCCACGGCGCCTCGCAGAACACATCGAGCACCGGCGCGCCGGCTGCATCGGCAATCGCGATATCGACATGGCCGAGCAATGTGCCGTTCGACGCGGCCGTTACGATCTTCGCCGCGAACTCGTCCCAGCGCGGATCGAACTTTGATTCCGCCGTGCCGGCGCAGGCATAGCGCGTGCCGCCGTCGGTGAGGATCGTGTCGTTGGGAGCAGCGGCGGGGGCGGCGGCGATCTCATCGGCCGTCGCACGCTGCGGCACCAGAGCGGGCGCTGCGACCAGCGACGCGATGAACGCGGCTGAAATCAAATATGAAAACTTCATGGCGGACCTCCTGCTTCAATGGATCCAGCTAAAAACAAGCAAGGGCATGCGAGGGTTCCGCAGCCGGCGTCGCCGATTGCCATCCAGGGAATGCTACATGGGGGAGACCGACAGCTCTGCTAACCCCGCATGCGAGATTTGACGGAAGAAGGAGAGCAATCGCGCCGCGGCTGTTATCCGCCGTTCATGGCGGTTGCGCCGAGCCATCCGCTGGCAATGCCGAGGAAGCAGCACAGAAAGAACACAGCACCCGCGATCAGCGCGCGTTTCCGGAGCACCCGGCCGCGCGGCGTCAAATTGTCCGGATGCAGCATGGGAAGAACCAGATCTTTGCCAAACATCCAGCGGAACGTATCGACGCGTTGCAGCAGGGCCGGTCCGCGCAGCGGGCCGGCGATCGTGTTTCAGGGCACGCGAATGAGTGCTGCGACCGCAACGATCCACGCCGCGACGCCGGTCGCGACCAGCAGGAAGAAGAGTGAATTCAGAAGCATCGGCATCGTAGGGCGCGCGACCTTGCGAACCGGCGCAATCAGCCCCGCCTGCGATAGAAGAAATAGGCATCCGCCGGCATCGCGCCGCAGCCGGCATCCGCCAGCGGCAGTGACTCAAGGGACGCATCCTCCATCGGCTGGTCGCCGATCAGATAGCCGCCCGGTGCGAGTGCTGCGGCAAAGATCGGCGCCAGCCAGCGGCCCATCGCGCGGCTCTTCTCGATATTCGCGGTGCCGATATCGGCATGGATGACCGCGACGCAACCCTCGCCGCGCGCGATCTCTTCCGGGATCGTGGTCCGGAAATCGCCGAGCCGCATCAGATCGTCGGGCGGCACGCAATCGGGGTGCGCCGCCACCTCGCGGTCGAACACCACGATGACACGGCCGGGAAACCGCTCGCGCAGATGATCGTAGGTGCGGCCGTTGCCGAGCCCGACCTCCCACACGTCGCCCGGGATTTTTTCGATCGCGCGCGCCGCCGCATCGATGCAGGCCCGCTGTGCGCCGGTGCGCGCGATGAATCGCTCGAGCCGGGTCAGCCCGCCCTTCGTCATGGAAGCATTCCCTTTCCGCCGACGGTCAGTGCGCGGCTTCGAGCTGGCGCACGCGATCGCGGCAGGCGGTCAGCTGGCTGTTGGTGCGGTCGAGCCGGTTCGCCAGTTCGCGCATGACCTCGATGCCCATCGCCGGAAAATCCTGCACCATCTGGAAGAACAGTTCCTTGGTGATCTTGAGCGCAACCAGCTCGCCCTCGCTGCGCACCGTTGCGGTGCGCGGCACGTCGCAGATGATGCCGATTTCGCCGACCAGCTCGTCCTTGCCCAGTTTGGCAACCGGCAGTTCACCGTCGGGCAGCTGGATCAGGACCGCGGCCGAGCCTTCCATGATGACATAGGCGGCATCCGCCGTGTCGCCCTGGCGAAACAGTTCGGTCTGCGCCGGGAACGTCATGCGTTCGCTCGCAAAGGCCAGCAGCTTGAGCTTGGTTGCATCGACATTGGCAAAGAGCGGGATTCGCTTCAGCCGTTCGACTTCCTCGTTGATGCTCATGGTTCCGTCTCCTTCAAACCTGCTTCCCGGTGCCACCCCGCCGCCGGCCATATCTTTCAAGCCATGTCTTCTATGTTATTTCCGTCAGGCCGCATCCACCAGTTCGCGATAGGCCGGCGCGTCGAGCTTGTCCGGCGCGCCGTCGGCAA
>JBBDWX010000061.1:0-7617 GCA_040902665.1 Dongiaceae bacterium | reverse complement strand
CGGTGAGAAACAATATGAACCGACCGGCTGCAAAGCCGCCGGCCGAGGCGATGCCGTAGAGCGCGACCACGCGACCGCGCCGGGTTTCGGTTGCCAGGCTGTTGATCCAGGTTTCGCTCGCGATCCAGAGCAGGGTTGCCGAGGCGCCCAGCAGGAAGCGCAGCGGGAACCAGATCCAGATATCCCGCAGCAGCGGAAACATCAGCAGGACGGTGGCGGCAAGCACCAGACAGATGGCCATGATCCGTGCCGGCGAAAGGATCGCCATCAGCCGCTGCGCGAATGGCGCAATAAACAGGACCGGCAGCGCCTGCGCCGCCGTCGAGAGCCCGATGATCGTGTCGCTTGCCCCCATGCGCGCGAGATTGTTCGCGAGCAGCGGAATCGAGAGCCCGTAATTGGCATTGACCATGAACATCGCCGTGATCACCACGGCGAGCGAGCGCGCGATTCCACCCGCTGATGGTGCGTGCGACGTCATCGTGGTGCCCGTACGATCAGGAATCGCGCCGCAGCAGATCGTCGAAATAGGCGATCGTCTTTTTCAGCCCGTCCTCGAGCTTGATGTCGGGCTGCCAGCCCAGCGCACGCCGGGCGAGCGCGATATCGGGCTTGCGTTGCCGGGGATCGTCCTCCGGCAGGTCCCGATACTCGATCTTCGATGTCGAGCCGGTGAGGCGGATCGCCATTTCGGCCAGTTCCTTGATCGTGAACTCGCCGGGATTGCCAAGGTTGACCGGACCCGTCACCTCGTCGGGGGCCGCCATCAGCCGGATAAAACCTTCGATCAGATCGTCGACATAGCAGAAGGATCGCGTCTGGCTGCCATCGCCATAGATGGTGATCGGCTTGTTGCGCAGCGCCTGGACGACGAAATTGGAAACCACCCGCCCGTCATTCGGGTGCATGCGCGGCCCGTAGGTGTTGAAGATGCGCGCGACGCGGATGCGCAGTTTGTGCTGGCGATAATAATCGAAAAACAAAGTCTCGGCGCAGCGCTTGCCCTCGTCGTAGCAGGCGCGGGGGCCGATCGGATTGACGTTGCCGCGATAGCTTTCCGGCTGGGGGTGCACGTCGGGATCGCCATAGACCTCGCTGGTCGAGGCCTGAAACACCTTGGCACGCAGCCGCTTCGCGAGGCCGAGCATATTGATTGCGCCGTGCACGCTGGTCTTGGTCGTCTGCACCGGATCGTGCTGATAATGAATCGGCGAGGCAGGACAGGCGAGATTATAAATTTCGTCGACTTCGACATAGAGCGGGAACGTCACGTCGTGGCGCATCATTTCGAAATGCGGATGGTCGAACAGATGCGCGACATTGTCCTTGGTTCCGGTAAAAAAATTATCGAGGCAGATGACGTCGCTGCCGGCATCGAGCAGGCGCTCGCAGAGATGGGATCCCAGAAACCCGGCGCCGCCCGTAACCAGCACCCGCTTGCGCAACATCATGGCGGAGACTTCCTTCAGCTCTTGGGGGCGTATTTGGCAAGAATGCGCTGCAGCGTGCGACGATGCATCCGCAGCCGACGCGCCGTTTCGGAAACATTGCGGTCGCATTGTTCGTAGACGCGCTGGATATGTTCCCAGCGCACGCGATCGGCCGTCATCGGCAGATCCGGCGGCGGCGGCAGTTCGTCGCCGCTTTCGAGCAGAGCCGCCACGACCTGATCGGCGTCGGCCGGTTTGGGCAGATAGTCGATGGCCCCGTGCTTCACCGCAGCGACAGCGGTTGCGATATTGCCGTATCCCGTGAGCACCACCACGCGCACCTCGTCGTTGGCCTCGCGCAGCGCGGTCACCACGTCGAGCCCGCTGCCGTCGCCGAGCCGGAGATCGACCACGGCGTAATCAGGGCTAATGCTCTTCGCCTCGCGGATACCGTCGGCGACGCTGGTTGCCATCGTCACGACGAACCCGCGCTTTTCGAGCGCCTGGCCGAGGCGACGGCAGAACGGTTCGTCGTCGTCGACCACCAGCAGGCTGCCGAGCGATTCCTCACCGGCCGGGCCGGTATCGTCCGGTTTGTCGGTCATTGTTCCATCCGTTCCGCGTCGTCGCGTTGCCGGTCGCTCCCGGTCTCCAGCGCGATCCGGGGCCAGGTAATGGCCGCTTCCGCCCCGTTTTCCCCCATTGGCCGGTTGGCGAGCCGCAGCGTGCCACCGGTCATGCCGATCAAGGTATCGGCGATGAAGATACCCAATCCCATATGCTCGCCGCCACGTCCCTGATCGCCGCCGGATAGATAGGGCTCGCCCAGCCGGCCCAGAATGGTCTCGGCGATGCCCGGCCCGTCATCGGCGATGGTGACGAGGATCGTCGATCGGTCCCAGCGCATCCGGACATCGACACGGCTGCGCGCAAACTCGATGGCATTCTGCAGCAGATTGCCAAGGCCATGGAGCAACTCGGGCCGGCGCCGGACCTGAGGCATCGGGCCCTGTGCCGCCGGGTCGGTGGTAATCGAAAGCACGATGGACGCGCGCCGATGCGGCAGCGCAGCGGCCTCGATCGCGGTTTCGAGGGGTATCTCCTCGAACGGCGCCCCGCCTTCCGCTTCGGGCTCGGCGACAAGTTCGGCAAGAATACGACGGCAGCGCTCGCTCTCCGAGCGCAGCAGATCCATGTCGGCCTTGAGCGGGCTGTCGGCCGGCAGGTCGCGCCCGATCTCCTTGGCGACGACGGCAATGGTGCCGAGCGGGCTGCCGAGTTCGTGCGCCGCCGCCGCCGCCAATGCGCCGAGCGAGGAAAGGCGGCGTTCGCGATCGAGTGCGCGCTGTGTGGCCGCCAGCGCATCCGACATGCCGCGCGATTCCTGGGCAATCGACGCGACATAACCGCCCATGAACAGGATCGAGAGCAACAGTGCCAACGCAAAGCCCGCGATGTAGAGCGGCGCCAGCGTGAATTCTTCGCCGCCCGGCCAGGGCAGCGGCCAATGCTCGATGGCGAGGATTGCGACAATGACGATCGCGATCAGCGACAGCAGCGTGGTCGACCGCCAGGTGAGAATCGTCGCCGAGACGATGACCGGCGCGAGGATCAATATCGAGAACGGATTATGCAGCCCACCGGTGAGATAGAGCAGGACGCCGAGCTGTATCAGATCGAACCCGAGCGACAGCGCGATCTGCCGCCCGCCGAGCCGCATCGCACCGCGACCGTAGCGCTGGATCATCAGATTGAGTGCGGCCGATGCGGCGACCACGATCAGCACCGCAATCAGCGGCAATGGAAAGCCAAGCGAGAAATGCACGAACAGGATGGCGAAGAGCTGGCCGGCAATAGCGACCCAGCGAATCAGGATCAGTGTCCGCAGGCGGACCCGGCCGCCCGGCGCTGTCGGGCGAAAACTGCGAACGAAACGGCTGAGGCGCGACGTCATGAGGCTTGCGTCCGGATTCGGCTTCCCTGCGATGCAATCTAGCCCGAATCCCCGGTTCCCGCATGCCAGCCATGCACCGGGCTGGCTGGCCAACCGACGGCGATAGCGGCAGTATCGCGCCCTGCATGTCAGAAACCGTCATCGAAGTCCGGCAGCTTTCCAAGCGCTTCGGAGCCGTCACGGCGGTCGCCGGGCTCGATTTCCGGATCGCGGCCGGCGAAACCGTCGGACTGCTCGGCGGCAATGGCGCTGGCAAGACCACGACCATTGCGATGCTGCTGGGCCTGCTGTTGCCGAGCAGCGGATCGATCGCGGTGTTTGGCGAGGACCTGCTGAAGCACCGCTATCGCGTGCTGCCACGGATGAATTTTTCCTCGCCCTATGTCGATCTGCCGAAGCGGCTGAGCCCCCGCGAGAATCTCGACGTGTTCGCGCGGCTCTACGAGATCCCGGATCGCAAGGCGCGGATCGCCGAACTGGCACGCGATCTCGACATCGCGGCTTTCCTGAACCGGCCGATGCAGACGCTCTCCGCCGGACAGAAAACGCGCGTCTCGCTCGCCAAGGCAATGATCAACCGGCCGGAACTGTTGCTGCTCGACGAGCCGACCGCTTCGCTCGATCCCGATACTGCCGACTGGATCCGGCATTATCTCGAAACCTACAAGCGCCGGAGCGGTGCGACGATCCTGCTCGCCTCGCATAACATGGTCGAGGTCGAACGGCTCGCGAGCCGCGTGATGATGATGCGCAACGGCCGGATCGTCGACGACGGTTCACCGGCCGATTTGCTCGCCCGGTACGGCCGGCAGAATCTCGAACAGGTTTTTCTCGACATCGCACGCGGGCGCAATGGGGCCCGGGCAGCCGCGCAATGAGCGATCTCGCCACCCGCCCGCCCGTTCGTCATGCCGCCTGGACGCTATCCGGTGCAGCGCGGCGCGTCGGCGCGATGCTGCTGCGCCATCTTTATATCCTCCGGAGTTCCTGGCCGCGCATTCTCGAGATCGCCTACTGGCCGACGGTACAGATGATCATCTGGGGCTTCCTCTCGACGTTCCTGCACGGCCAGTCGAGTTATGTGGCGCAGGCATTCGGCGTTCTGCTCGCCGGCGTGATGCTGTGGGACGTGCTGTTCCGCGGCCAGCTCGGCTTCGCCATCTCGTTTCTCGAGGAAATGTGGTCGCGCAATCTGGCCAACATCTATGTGAGCCCGCTGCGCCCGTTCGAGCATGTCGCGGCGCTGATTGCGATGAGCATCCTCAGGGCGATCATCGGGCTGGCACCCGCGAGCGTGCTGGCGATTTTCCTGTTCCACTTTTCGATCTACGATCTCGGCCTGCCGCTGCTCGCGTTCTTCTTCAACCTGATGATGCTGAGCTGGGCGGTCGGGCTGCTCTCGGTCGCGCTCCTGATGCGCTACGGGCTCGGCGCCGAAAGCCTGATCTGGTTCCTGATCTTCCTGCTGGCGCCGATCTGCGCGGTCTATTATCCGGTTACGGTCCTGCCGGACTGGCTCGAGCCGATCGCGATGGCCGTGCCCGCGACCAGCGTGTTCGAGGGCATGCGCATCGTGCTGTTCGAGCAACGCTTCGACATGCACCTCTTCTGGCGCGCGTTCCTGCTCAATATCGTCTATCTCGCCGCCGGCGCCGTCATCTTCGTCGCCGCGCTCAATGATGCGCGCCGCCGCGGGCGCCTCTTCCAGGTGGGGGAGTGAGCGCGGCGCATCCTTCGACAGCAGAATGCGGCGTTCTTGTTCGGGTTCGCGCGACCATGAAGAGCCCTCATGGTGAGCCTGTCGAACCATGAGAGCCGCGAGATCGTGCCGACCTCATCCTTCGACAGGCTCAGGATGAGGTGAATAGTTCTCTGCACAACAGCTCGCCTCCTATCCCTCGATCTTCCCCACCAGCGCCTTCCTGAGATCGCGCCCCGCCCGCGCATCGCAGGCGATCTTCGTCGCCCCTGCCAGTTTTGCGAACCGGTGCACCGCCTCGCGCAGCACATCCGGCGGCACCGGTGCGAGCATTTCCAGCCCGACAATGCGAAAGACCGGATCGCCGCTCTCGCGATCGAGCTTGGCATCGATCAGCCCGACCAGACGATCGCGCCAGAGCATCGGCAGCGCGAAATAAAAGCGCCGTTGCGATTCCGGCGTATAGGCCTCGAACTTGTATTCGTGGCCGAACAAGGCGCGAAACCGCGCGCGATCGAACATCAGATTGTCGAGCGGGGCCGCGAAGCGCAGCCGTTCACCCGGATCGGTATCGACAGCCGCCCATCCGGTTTCGTCCTGCGGCCGATACCAATAGACCTCGCTTTCGCCGCCGGAAGCGGCGACCGGCCGGCCGAGCTCCGGCAGCAGCCGCGCCGTAGCCTCGCGCCAGTAAGGTAAATTGCCGCCGCGCCAGCTGCCGAAATGCAATGCGGCGCGGCGCGCGATCTGGTCTTCGCTGGCAAGCTTGAGCACATCGAGCGCCGATTCGACGATGAAGCGCTCATAGTCGCGCTTCTTCGGTTTCGCCGGCCGGACCAGTTCCGGCGTTGCGCGCTCGGTCAGGTCGAACACGCGCTGGAAGCCGCCGGTGCGGCCGACGATCTGGACGCGGCCCTGGTAAAACAGGATTTCGAGCGCGCGCGTCGTCGCCTTGATCGTGTTGAAGCCGCCGGCCACCTGGTCCGAGGCGAAATCGGCGGGCGTCGCCGGGCCCTTGTCGCGCAGATGACGCAGCACCTGGCGTATTGCAGCCTTCATCGCCGGCAGATCGCGCTCATCGGCCTTCGAAAGATGGCCGAACGCGACGTTCAGCAGCGGCAGCCAGTCACGGCGCGTTGCGAAGATCGGATAATGCGTCTCGCGCATTGCCGCCTGGCCGTAGAGCAGATCGTAGAATCCCTGCGGCCCCGTTCCGGTGCGAGCCGCCCAGACGATCTCGTGATTGCGCAGGCCATTTACCCGGATCGAATCGATCTGGATCATGCCGAGATCGCGCGTGCGATCCGCAGCCTGATCCCGTGACCAGTATTCGCCGCGCAAGCCGAGCCGGTCGAGCAGAAAGGCGCGCAGCGCGTCCGGCGCCACGGGACGCGGCGTTTCGATATCCCGCCGACGCGTCATGCCGGACCGCTGACGCCCGCTTCGGCGAAGGTTGCCATACCGCTATGGCAGGCGATTGCCGCACGCAAAAGCGGGATCGCCAGTGCCGCACCGGAGCCCTCACCGAGATGCATGTCGAAATCGAGCAGCGGCCGCTTGCCGAGCACCGCGACCAGACGGCGATGTCCCGGTTCGCGCGAGAGATGCGCGACCTCGCAATGATCGAGCGCATCCGGCGCCAGGGCATGCAATACCGCCGCCGAGGCGGTCGAGACGAAGCCGTCGAGCAGCACCGGCACATGCGCCATGCGCGCCGCCATCACGGCGCCGACGATCGCCGCCATCTCCTGACCGCCGAGGCTGCACAAGGCATCGAGCGGATCGGCGATGGCGGCGCGATGGCGCGCGAGGCCTGCATCGATCGCCGCCACCTTGCGCGCCAGCGCCGCTCCCGCGACGCCAGTGCCGGGCCCCGCCCATTCGGCGCCGTTGCCGCCGAACAGGGCCGCCGACAAGGCGGCGCCCGATGTCGTGTTGCCGATGCCCATTTCGCCCACGCAAAGGAGATCGATGCCCGGTTCGACGGCCATCATGCCGTAGGCGATCGCGCGCGCGCAGGACGCCTCGTCCATCGCCGGTGCTTGCGTGAAATCTTCGGTCGGATCCTCGATCGCCATCTCGTAGACGCGCAGTTCCGCATCGGCGACGACGCAGAGCTGGTTTATCGCAGCCCCGCCTTTGACGAAGTTCTGCACCATCTGTGCGGTGACCGCGGGCGGATAGGCCGAGACGCTGCGCGCCGCGACACCGTGATTGCCGGCAAAGACCGCCACGCGCGGCCGGTCGAGCTTCGGCGGATGGCGGCCCTGCCAGGCGGCGAGCCATTGCGTCAGTTGCTCGAGCCGGCCGAGCGATCCGGCGGGCTTCGTCAAGGTCGCCTCGCGCGCGGCCGCGGTTTCCCGGGCGGCTTCATCGGCCGACGGAAACTCGGCCAGCACAGCGCGGATCTCGGCGAAGCTCGCGACCGGTGCCCGGTTCGTCGGGGCGAGCGAGTCGCTCATTCGAGCGTCTCGGCAAAGGCGCGCAGCGGCATCGAGGCGGCGCCCACCGCCTTCAAGGGCACGGCGAAGAAA
>JBBDWX010000060.1:0-7723 GCA_040902665.1 Dongiaceae bacterium | reverse complement strand
TCACCTCGGCCGCCCGAGAGGCAGCGAACTATGTGTATTTTCAGCGACTTGTCAACGACCAAACGCGCAAAACAGCGCCCCGCCTCCCGCTGTGCTGGCGGGTCGGGTCGCATTCCGGTTGACACCGTTGCTGTGATATTACCATCGCCATGACCCAACGCAAGTTCTCTCCGAAAAATTCCCGGAAATCCAAATCCCGCAAATCGGACCATGGTCGGTCGGACCGGCCGCCGAAATCGCCCCCGGCGCGCGAAGCGCTACCGGGCCGGCCGAAACCGCCCCAGCCGAAACCGCCCCGGCAGCAGGAACCGCAGCCGGCCCCACGGCCATTGGCCAGGAGCGCGGCGCCACGCTCTCCCGAACGTCGCGTCGAGAAGCAGGACGAACGGCAGGGCGAACGTCGCGGCGAACGGCAGGGCGAACGTCGCGGCGAACGGCAGGGCGGACGGCAGAGCGGGACCGGCCAGCTCTGGCTCTATGGCCAGCACGCCGTCGCAGCGGCGCTCGCCAATCCGAAACGGCGGATTCTGAGCCTTTGTGCGACCGGGGACCGCGCGGCTGACCTCGAACAGAGGCGGCGCCAGGCCGGGCGCGACCTGCCGCCGATCGAAACGATGGCCCGCGAGGCGCTCGAATCGCGGTTGCCGCCCGGCGCCCTGCATCAGGGCCTCGCCGCACGCTGCGCGCCGCTGCCCGAGATTGCCCTGGCCGACCTGCTGGATGAACTGGATTCAGGCTCGCCCGCCGTGCTGGTCGGCCTCGATCAGGTCACGGACCCGCAGAATGCCGGCGCTGTCCTGCGTTCGGCCGCGGCGTTCGGCGCCAGCGGCGTCATCCTGACCGAGCGTCATGCTGCACCGGAAACCGGCGCCCTTGCCCGCGCCGCCTCCGGTGCGCTCGACGTCGTGCCCCTGGTCCGGGTCGGCAATCTCGCCCGCGCACTCGACGAATTGAAGGCCGCCGGGTTCTGGATCTTCGGCCTCGCCGGCGATGCGACCGCGACGATGGGCGAAATTGCGCTCCCGCCGCGGGTCGTCCTGATGCTGGGTGCCGAGGGCAGCGGCCTGCGCCGGCTCACCCGCGAGCGTTGCGATACGCTGGTCCGGCTGCCCACCCGGCCACCGATCGACCAGTTGAACGTCTCGAATGCGGCCGCCATTGCGCTCTATGAAACGAACCGGCGGCGATGATCGCGACCATTCCTGCGAAAGCCCTTCCGGCGAAAGCCCTTCCGGCGAAAGCCCCTCCTGCGAAAGCCCCTCCTGCGAAAACTAGGAAACCGGAGCTTCCTTTCCGTCGAATCGTAGGAGAGGTCTCGAAGGTTTCCTCCAGCGCAGCGACTGTCGCGGAAAAGTCATTGCAAGGATACTGAAGCAGGATACCGGGGCAGGATAGTAGGGATTGCGCAGCGCTGCGTTACTATGGCGACACACGGACGGCGGCGACACACGGACGGCGGCGACATCCGGACGGCGTGCGGTCCGGGAGGAATTCGTGGCGGAGATTTCAATGAAGGTTTCCCTGCTCTTTGGCGCCCTTGGACTGCTGGCCTGCCTGATCGTGCCGGTTGCCGGTCAGGCCCAGGCATCCGATACCACGGTCAATGCGACAAAGGCGCTCTGGTTTGCGCAGATCGATTCCGACGGCGACGGAGTGATTTCCGGCGGGGAGCTCGATGCGATGCGCACATGGCGTTTCCTGCAGGTCGATCTCAATACCGACCGCCTGCTGACGATCCAGGAGTTCATGCAGGATCTGAGCAACAACGATGAAGTCCTGAGCAAGCGCCGGCGCGACCGGTTTGCCATGATGGACGACGATCAGGACGGTCTCGTAACCCTGCAGGAATACATCGATTTCGGTGTCCTCGTGATGGTGTTGCTCGATCGGGACGGCGACAGGCTCATCGAACTGGCCGAGTTCGAGCACGGGGTCCGCTACCCGCTGTAAATCTTTGCCATTCCTTATAGATCGGGGTGTTCCTGATCGCCGCAAGCGACGCGAAGGGTGATCTGTGCGAGCGAACCTGCTGTTACTGTTCGCGGTTTCGCTGGCCTGGGCGAGCGACTATCTCTTTGTCCGGTGGGCCGACGCGACCCTGCCGCCCCTCGTCATCGGCGCCGTCACGGCAACGGTTGCAGCGATCGCCCTGTTCCTGCTGGTACGGCTGGTCCTGAAGCGACCGCTGATGCCGATCCTGCGCGAAGCGCCATTCGCGCCCATCCTGCTCGGCGCCACCTCGGTCGCCTGGCCGCGGATCACAGTCGCCTATGCCGAAAAATCGATTACCCCGGATGTCGCAGCAATAACAGGCACGACCGTGCCGATCCTCACCCTGCTGGTGAGCGTCTTCATCCTGCGCCAGCAGACCTATTCCCATCTGCGGCTGCTCGGGGTCGCGGTTGCGTTGGGCGGGCTTGCGATCTTTGTCGGCATTGGCGGCACCGAGGGTCGCAACACCGTCGATGCCATCCTGGTTCTGATGTCGAGCGGCGTCACCTTCGTCTTCGCCGGCTTTTACACGCAGTTGCGGGCGGCACATCTCGACAAGGCGGCGCTTACCGTCTGGGTCATGGCTGCCGGGGCCGCGATGCTGGTCGTGCCCGCCCTCGCCTTCGAGATCCAACATGTCGCGATGCCGTCGACCAGGGCGCTCGCGGCTCTGCTGGCCTCCGGGGTCGTCGCCATGGCTTTGGCCTATCTGGGTTATTTCATTCTCATCGAACGGGCCGGACCCGGTTTTGCCGCCCTTTACGCCTATCTCGTGCCGCCGCTCGGCGTGCTGATCGGCGTCGTCTTTCTCGGCGAGGCGCTCACCCGGCAGCATATGGCCGGGCTCGCTGTCGTGCTGTTCGGGTTGTGGCTGATTACCGGGCGACAAGCCAAAGCGGTATCGGGATGAGCCGACTATCGGGTTAGGATACCAGGTCCGGACGGCGGGGGATTCCGCTCTTGAAGAGATGCATCGCAGTCGCGGCGCTGGTCGTTGCCTTCGGCACGGAGGCCGCGGCGAGTGACTGCCCGGCCGACAAGGGCGTCGCCCTCCTGCCCGACAATCCGGCGCTCTGTGCCGAACTGGCACCGATCGTGCGCGATCCCGACGGGCTGCCGCTCGACCAGTATGAGACGAAACTCGGCCAGTATCTTGGCGCGTTCTGTCATCGTGACGAAACCGTCGGCTGGGTCGCCGACAAGAGCGTGCGCGACACCGGGCCCTATGTCTCGACTTTAGGCGGTGCCGGCTGGAAGGGCGCCTATCACGGCACGCACGCGCCGGTCCTGATCTGGTATTCGCCGGAAGCGGCCGCCTGGATCCGCGATCATCGCGGCGCCGACGACGAGGGCTATGGCAGCGACGGCGCGCCCATGCCCGACGGCGCGATGATCGTGAAGGAAATGTATCCGGCACCCGCCGCGCGCTGCGCCGATGTCGAGCCGACCCATCTGCTGCCGACCAGCGGTGCCGCGGTCATGGTGCGCGACAGCGAAGCGTCGCAGGATGGCTGGTTCTGGGGCTGGTATGGCTGGAGCGGCTGGGATCCCGACTGGCCGCCGGCACCCGATCAGAATCGCCTCCCCTATATGGGTTTCGGCCAGTACTGCGTGAACTGCCACGGCTCGGCGCGCGACAATCTCACCTTCGCCTCGGCGCGCAACCTGACGGGCGAACCCGGCCAGCCCCTGGTCTTTCTCTCGCAGGAAGAAGCCACGACGCAGCCGGCGATGCCGCATCACAGCGCGGTCGTGCTGCCGGACGGCGACGGGCTGCGCCTCGGAGAGCCTCATACGACATACGATTCGGCCTTCGTGACGGCGTTTCCGCCGACATTCCTCGACCGGGCGCCGAACTGGGGCAGCCTGCCGCCGATGCCCTCGCAGACTTACGACAATGTCTGGATGGGGCCGGGCGCGCCGGACGATCACGATCTCTACGTCACCTCGGATCAGTGCCTCGGCTGTCACGATGCCGGCTCGACCGGGTTGCATTTCGACATGACCGAGTTCGATCCGGCGAGCGGCCTGCTCTGGAACCATTCGCCCTACGCGACCTGGCGCACCTCGCCGATGGGCCTTGCCGGGCGCGATCCCTTCTTCTTCGCGCAGCTCTCGAGCGAAACGCACAGCTTCCATCCCGACCAGACGGCTTTGGTCGAAACCACCTGCCTTGGCTGTCACGGCATCATGGGCGAGCGGCAGGCGGCGATCGATTCCTTCATCGAGAGCGGCGAATGCGGAACCTTCACCCGCGCCGATGTCGATGCAATTCCGGGCGCCATCCCCGCGCACGGCGAAAACGCCGCCGCCGATTACGGCGCGCTCGCGCGCGACGGCATTTCCTGCGCCGCCTGCCACCGCATGGTGCTCGGCGAGGCAGCGACCGCGGCGAACGCAGCCGAACCGCGCAACGCCTGCATCGAACAGCGCCAGGCTTTGCTCAATCCCGACGCGGCCGGATTCGCGCGCACCTTCACCGGCAGTTTCATGGTCGGACCGGCGGATCGCCTCTTCGGACCGTTCGAAGAACCGAAGACAGCACCCATGGAGACCGCGCTCGGCATCGTGCCGGCACATAGCAATGTCATGGCGGATTCCGAACTCTGCGGCACCTGCCACACCGTGCATCTGCCGGTACTGCACGAAGGCAAGACCCTCGCTTACATCTACGAACAGACGACCTATCCCGAATGGGCGTTCAGCGATTACCGCGTCGGCACCACGATGGATGGCGATCTGCCCGAAGGCGCTGGCAAACTGGCCGAAAGCTGTCAGGGCTGTCATATGCCGTCGACCGATGCCGACGGTTCGCCGACGCTTTCGAAGATCGCCTCGATCCAGGAATTTTCGAACTTTCCGCAGGCCGAGTTTACCAAGGCATCCGATGCGATTGATCTCGAACCGCGCGCAGGCTTCGCGCGTCACGATCTGGTCGGGCTCAACGTGTTCCTCATCAAGATCGCACAGCAGTTCCCGGAACTGCTCGGCATCCGCACGCAGGATCCGATGCTGGTCTCGATGGGCGTCGATCCGCTGCTCTACACGGAACAGCAGATGCTCGATCAGGCGGCAAACGACAGCGTCAAACTCACGCTCGGCGATCCGGTCGAGCAGGACGGCACGCTGCGCGCCAGCGTCACGCTCGAAAATCTGACCGGGCATAAGTTTCCGTCCGGTGTCGGCTTCCGCCGCGCGTTCCTGACCTTCGAGGTGATTGACATTCTCGGCAATGTGCTCTGGGCGTCGGGCCGCACCGACGGCGCGGGCCGTATCGTCGATGCGGCGGGCACGCCGATCGCCGGCGAGATCTGGTGGGAAGCAGATTGTTCGGCCCGCATCGAACCCGACGCGCGACTGCATCAGCCGCATTATCAGAGCGTGACGGCGCAGGATCAGGCGCAGATCTATCAGGAGCTGACATCGACGCCGCCGGCCGCGGGGCCCGCGCAATGCGGCCCGCTCGAACAACCGGCGGGACAACTGACGACGTCGTTCCTCTCGATCTGCGCCGAGGTGAAAGACAATCGGTTACTGCCGCAGGGCTTCCTGCCGCTCGACGCGCGCAAGGCGATCGCCACAGCACTCGGCGCCGGCGACGATCTCGCCGTCGATGTCGGACCGACCGCGACCGGCGACGATCCGGATTACCAGCCACTCGCCGGCGGCAAGGACAATGTCGAGTTTGTCGTGCCATTATCGGCGCTCGATGGCACGCCAACGGCCGTGCGCGCGCGGCTTTATTATCAGGCGACGCCGCCCTTCTATCTGCAGGATCGTTTCTGCACGGCGACGGGCATCGACCGCGACCGGCTCTATTTCCTCACCGGCCATCTCAATCTCGACGGCACCGAGGCGGAAGGTTGGAAGCTGCTGGTCGCCGATAGCGGCACGGTGGCGGTGAAGGGGGAGTGAGGCTGCGACAGCCTCTCTTCGCCTTGTTGCCGCCGGGCACGGCCTCGTACAGCCTCATGGTTCGCCCTTCGACAGGCTCAGGGTGAGGCTCACCATGAGGACTTGGTGGATTCCCGCCTGCGCTTTCCATGAAGATTTGGCGGATTCTGCCTGCGCTTCTGTTCTTCGTGCGCAGGAACGAAATTCAATGCCTCATCCTGAGCCTGTCGAAGGATGAGGCGGCCATCTCAAAAACTCGGCGGGCTGCAGGCCGACACGACCTCGCATTCCTCCTCGCCGAGATTGCGGAAGCGGTGCGGCGTGCGGCTGTCGAAATAATACGCATCGCCCGGCCCCAGATCGCGTCGCTGGTCGCCGACGGTGACCTCAAGCCTGCCGCGCAGCACGACGCCGCCCTCCTCGGAATCGTGCTGCAGCATCGCCGAGCCGGAATCGGCGCCCGGCTGGTAACGCTCATGCAGGATCTGGATCGCGCGGCCGGCCATGTCCTGGCCGACCTGGCGGTAGGAGATCCGTCCGCCGGCCAGCTCGACCAGCTCCGCCGCCGGAAAGAACACCCGCGGTCGCCTGGCGGGCGGTGCCCCGAAAAATTCGCCGAGCGCCAACGGCAGCCCGTCCAGCACCTTTTTCAGGAGCCCGACCGAGGGGCTGGAGCGGTTCTGCTCGATCAGCGAGATGATCGCGTTCGAGACCCCGGCGCGCTTCGCCAGCTCGCGCTGCGATAGCCCGGCCTGCTGCCGAAGCTGGCGCAACCGCGCGCCGACGTCGAAATCCCGATCGGCGAAATCGCGATCGAGTTCGGTCTTCTGGAGATCGTCGGGCATGGTCGGTCCGTTGATTATATTTAACGTTCGATCCGAGATTATGCCGCAGTTGCGAGCAATACAAGGAAAGGCTGGCGCAACATTGCCGCGGCTTGTCTATTTTCTTGATCATGTTAGGCTCCGCGAAACAGCCGCCAAGTACCCAGAAACCGAACCGAGGAAACCGTCATGGCCGGGAACCCCATCGCTGTCGATTTCGAACCGACACCCAACAACCTTGAATCCTTCTGGATGCCGTTCACGGCGAACCGGCAGTTCAAGAGCAAGCCGCGTCTGCTCGTGGCTGCGAAGGACATGCACTACACCAGCCACGATGGCCGTCAGATCCTCGACGGCACGGCGGGCCTCTGGTGCGTCAATGCCGGTCACGGCAGGCAGAAGATCGTCGAGGCGGTCGGCGCCCAGGTCGGCAAGATGGATTACGCGCCCGCCTTCCAGATGGGCCATCCCCTCGCCTTCCAGCTCGCCTCGCGTCTCGCGGCTTTGCTGCCGGGCGACCTCGACCATGTCTTTTTCACCAATTCCGGTTCGGAATCGGTCGATACCGCCCTCAAGATCGCGATCGCCTATCACCGCGCGAAGGGCCAGGGCGCGCGCCAGCGTCTGATCGGCCGCGAGCGCGGCTATCACGGTGTCGGATTTGGTGGCATCTCGGTCGGCGGCATCGTCACCAACCGCAAATATTTCGGCAGCCTGCTCAACGGCGTCGATCATATGCGCCACACCCATATGCCGGAGAAGAACGCTTTTTCGAAGGGCGAGCCGACGCACGGCGCCGACCTGGCCGACGATCTCGAGCGCATCGTCGCGCTGCACGACGCCTCGACCATCGCGGCGGTCATTGTCGAACCGGTTGCCTGCTCGACCGGCGTGCTGGTGCCGCCGCAGGGCTATCTGAAGCGGCTGCGCGAAATCTGCGACAAGCACGGCATCCTGCTGATCTTCGATGAGGTCATCACCGGGTTCGGCCGTCTCGGCACCAATTTCGCGAC
>JBBDWX010000059.1:0-7725 GCA_040902665.1 Dongiaceae bacterium | reverse complement strand
CGGCGTCATGGTGATGACCGGCTTGATGTATGTCACGACGCCGAAGGAACTCGCGCCCGAAGAGGATCAGGGCTGGTTCATGACCATCGTGTCGACGCCCGAATACGCCAATCTCGATTATCTCGAGCGCCAGACCGAGGCGATGTACGAGATTTTCGAAACCGTGCCGGAGCGGGAAGGCGTCTTCCTGATCAACGGCACCGACGGCCCGCATCAGGCCTTCGCCGGAATGATCCTGAATCCGTGGGAGGCGCGCGACCGCAGTGCTAAGGACATTCTCGCCAGCCTGCAACCGGCGCTGAACGGGATTCCCGGCGCCTCCGTCGTGGCCTTTCCGCCGCCGGCTCTGCCCGGCTCGACCGGCGGCGCGCCGGTGCAGTTCGTCATCACGACGACGCGTGACTTCGTGCAGCTTGCCGAACTGGTCGAGACGTTCCAGCAGGTCGCAAACCAGAGCGGCATGTTCCTGTTCACCGACACCGATCTCCGATTCAACACGCCGCAGGTCGAGTTCCGGATCGATCACGACAAGGCGAATCGGCTCGGCATCAGCATGGCCGATATCGGTTCCGCCCTCGGAACGATGCTCGGCGGTAATTATACGAACCTGTTCGACCTTTATGGTCGCAGCTATCAGGTGATCCCGCAGGTGCCGCGCGACTATCGTCTGACGTCGGAATGGCTGACGCGCTATCAGGTGCGCACGACCAGCGGCGCGCTCGTGCCGCTCTCGACCGTGGCATCGATCTCGCAATCGGTTCAGCCGAACGCGCTGCGCGGTTTCCAGCAGCTCAATTCGGCGACTTTGTCTGCCGTGCCTTTTCCGGGCCGCACGCTCGGCGAGTCGCTCGACTTCCTGCGCGAGACGGCGGCGGAGATCCTGCCGGACGGGTTCACCTACGATTTCCAGGGCGAGAGCCGGCAATTCATCAAGGAAGGCGGCACGCTGGTCTACACGTTCATCTTCGCGCTCGTGATCATTTTCCTGGTGCTGGCCGCGCAGTTCGAAAGTTTCCGCGATCCGATCATCATTCTGATCGCGTTGCCGACCTCGATGTTCGGCGCGCTGCTGCCGCTATCGATCGGCGGCTCCGTTGGATTGCTCAGTATCAATATCTATTCGCAGATCGGTCTCGTGACGCTGATCGGACTGATCGCCAAGCACGGCATCCTGATGGTCGAGTTCGCCAACCGCCTGCAGATCGAGCAGGGCTATTCGCGCCGTGAGGCGATCGAGGAGGCGGCCGCCGTTCGTCTGCGGCCGATCCTGATGACGACGGCCGCTATGGTGATGGCGATGGTGCCGCTCTTGACCGCGAGCGGTGCGGGCGCGCGCAGCCGGTTCGATATCGGTCTCGTGATTGCCGCCGGCATGACGATCGGTACCATGTTCACTTTGTTTGTGACGCCGACCGTCTATACGTTTATCGCGCGCGACCATCGCGCGGCAGAGGCAAAGAAGGCGAAGATCGCAGGCCCCGATGGTGGGTCCGGCACGCCGCCGGCGCCCGAGGGTCAGCCGGCTTAGCGTCGCTCGCATCGACGAAAGCCGGGTGCCGCCGGGGAGGGTGCGCATATGCTGGGGTATCTGCGCTACATTCTCTCCAATCCGCGCCTCCTGGCGTTCGGATTTCTGCTGACATTGGGGTCGTCGTTCGGACAGACCTACTTCATCGCAATGTTCAGCGACGAATTGCGGGCGGCGTTCGATCTCGGGCATGGCGCGTTCGGTTCGGTCTATTCGCTCGCGACGCTGACCAGCGCCGGACTGATGCTGCTGGTGGGCCACCTGATCGACCGGATCGACCTGCGGTTCTATAGCGCGGTCGTTTGCACCCTGATGATTGCCGCCGCCGTCTTCATGTGGCAACTGCCGACCGGCTCGATCGCCTATCTTTACATCGCGTTTCTGTTGCTGCGTTTCGGCGGGCAGGGGCTGCTCAGCCACACCGGCCTGACCGCGGTTGCGCGGTATTCGACGACCGGCCGCGGCAAGGGCGTCGCGGTTGCGGCACTCGGTTATTCCGTGGGCGAGGCCATCCTGCCGCTGGCGGTGATCACGCTGATTGTGCTGTTCGACTGGCATATGGTCTGGGGCTTCATCGCGCTTGTCCTGGCCGTCGTTCTGCTGCCGCTGTCGCAGTTATTGCTGCGCGGCCACGGCGCGCGGCACGCTGCGCTTATGGCGCAGATCGACGGCATGGGGAGCGAACCCAGGGAGCGGCAATTTACGCGCGGCCAGGTCTTGCGCGACGGGTTCTTCTGGCTGCTGCTGCCGGCCGTGCTGGGGCCAGCTTTCATCAATACCGGAATCTTTTTCAACCAGCGCACGATCGTATCCGAGATGGGTTGGGACATGCGGCTATTTGCGCTGGGATTCACGGTCTATGCCATCGTGACGGTGATTTCCGCGCTGGCAAGCGGCCCGCTGATCGACCGGCTGGGTGTACGACGCGTCTATCCCTATGTGCTGCTGCCGTTGGGCGCAGCACTGATCGTTCTTGGGCTGTTCGATGCACCAGCGGTCGCGATCCTGTTCATGGCATTGGCGGGCATGTCCGCCGGCGTGCATCACACGGCGACGACAGCGCTCTGGGCAGAAATCTATGGGGTGCGTCACCTCGGTGGGATCAAGGCCATGGCCGCCTCGCTGATGGTGTTCTCGACCGCGCTGTCGCCTGCCTCGATGGGCTGGCTCATCGACGCAGGCCTGTCGATGGCGACGATCTCGCTGCTCTGCTGCGGCTGGGTGGTCGTTGCGACGCTGCTGATCCTGCAGGCGGTCCGGCGCCGACCAGCGGTTGCGCCGTTAGACCCATCGGGCGTCTGAATGCCCGCGCCGTTGCCGACCACTGCGCGATCGTTAGTGGCCTGACCCTTCGTCGGCAGGGCTGTGCGCCTTGTAGATATCCGGGTTCTCTTCGCCCTCGGCCACCAGGAATCCGACGAGGCCGCGTTCGAGCCGCGACAATGCGTGGTCGACGAGCAGGAACCGCCCCGGCACGTCGAGCGTGAAATCGGTCACGACGGCACCGCCGGGTGGCACCAGAACGGTCTGCACTCCTTCCGCCGGCGGGGTGATGAGATCGCCCCAGGCGTAGACGCGGTCGAAGATTTCGCCGATCACGTGGAACGACGAGGTGTAGTTTGGCCCGCCGACGCCAAAATAGAGTCGAACCGATTCGCCGACCCGAACATGCATCGGATGCTCGGTCGTCAGCGCGTTCACCGTGCCATTGAACACGACATACTCGGCCGCCTCGGCTAGCAGCTTTTCGATGCTGAATTCCTGCAACCCGCTCTGGCCAAACGGCTCGTGCGTATAGAGCTCGCCCTGCATGACGTAGAACTCGTGGTCGACCGGAGGCAGGCCGCCTTCCGGCTCGACAAGGATCAGGCCGTACATACCGTTGGTAATGTGATGGGCCACCATCGGCGTGGCGCAATGATAGACGTAGATGCCCGGCTTGAGCGCCTTGAACTCGATCATCTTGGCTTCGCCGGGATCGGCCTGCGTATGAGCAGCACCGCCGCCGGGTCCGGTCGCGGCATGAAAATCGACCGAATGGACCATCGATGAATCGTGGTGGTTGGCGAGTGTCACGACGACCGTATCGCCGACCCGGACGCGCAGCATGGGACCGGGGACGGTTCCGTTGAAAGTCCAGTATTCGTAGGTGGTGCCGTCGTCCAGCAATCCGACGAGTTCGACCGCTTCGAGTTCGACTTCGATACGCCGGGGCTCGCTCCAGTCGATCGGCCCCGGCATGTCAGCGGGATCGAGCGATACGATGGTGTCGGGTGCCTCGGCCATCTCTTCGGGCGGAGCCGGTTCGGTAACGATCAGCTCGCCGACCATCCCCGCTTCGCGGTGACCGGGAATCGTGCAGAAATACGTAAGCGTTCCTGCTTCGTTAACCTGGAAAGCAATCGTCGTTCCGGCACCGGTGCCCAGCACGCGCTGCGAGCGAATGCCGAGCTCTTCCATCGCAATATCGTGGATCGCACCTTCGCCGTTCACGAGCGCGATTTGCACGGTATCGCCCACGGCCGCCCTCAGCGTCGGATTGGTCACGCCGTCGATGGTGCCACCGACGCCGATATAAACCATGCGGCCGTCGGCAATACCGGTACGGAGCGTATAGCGAACATCCGGCGTGTAGGCGCCATCGATCGAGGCTTCCTTCAGATCGGTCGCCGGTTGCCCGGCAGCGTCGGCTTCGGCTGCCTCGGCGAGGAGCGCTGCAACGCCCTCGGGCGGGGCTTCGAGGACGTCGGCAAGGAATGCGATCAGATTCGCACGATCCTTCGGCCGCTGCACGCCGCCATAAAGCATTTTCATGCCGGGCACGACGCGGAACGGTGCCGCGAGAAACGTATCGAGCGTCTCCGGTGTCCAGACGATCTCTGAATTTCGCAATGCATCGGAGTAGTCGTAACCCTCGACGCTTCCCGCCTTGCTGCCGAACAGACCGAAGAAACTGGGTCCTGTCCCGTTCTCGCCCGGCAGAAAGCTGTGACAGCCCGCGCAACGTCTAAAGACATCGCGGCCGGCTTCGATCGGATCTTCATCGTGTGTTTGCGCCATGCCGGCAATCGGAACGACAACCGTAAACAGGCAGGCGAGCAGGGTCTGGCGAGCGTTCATGGTGATCCTCTCCTTTGCGGAAGGCACCTGGAACGAAACCGGGGCGATTACTCTCTTAATCGTGGACGCATTGCCAGACCAATTCAAGCGACCGAGTGCCGCAGTTGATTCCGGGCGGAAGCGCGCCCGTCGGCGCCGCTAAAGGACTGCTTCGGGCGCCTTCTTGCGCGGCAGCACGGCGTTCAGCAGCACACCGGCCACGGCGGCCAGCGCCATCGGTGAAATGGAAAAGCTGCTGTTGGCGAACTGGATCGTCGCGCCGCCGATGCCGAGCACCAGGATCGTCGAGACGATCAACAGATTACGCTTGTCGCCGAGGTCGACCTTGCCCTCGATCAGCGTCCGGATGCCGGACGAGGCAATGACGCCGAAGAGCGCGATCGATACGCCGCCCATCACCGCCATCGGAATGGTCTTGAGGAACGCGGCGAGGATGCCGACAAAGCCGAGCAGGATCGCCAGCACGGCGGCGCCGCCGATCACCCAGACGCTAAAAATCCGCGTGATCGCCATGACACCGATATTCTCGCCGTAGGTCGTATTGGGCGGACCGCCGATCAGCGCCGCGAGGGCGGTTGCGACGCCATCGCCGGCGAGGGTCCGCGCAAGCCCCGGTTTCTTGAGGAATTCGCGGCCGACGATGCGGCTGAGTACGACCATGTCGCCGATATGCTCGGCCATCGTCACCAGAGCGACCGGTGCAATCAGCAGAATCATGGCGAGGACCGACACGCCATCCGTCAGTCCGGAAAAGGCGACGGTGAAATCCGGCAGCGCGAAGAACGAAGCGCCGGCAAGCGCCGAGAAATCGACGAAGCCGGCGACGGCGGCGATTGCATAGCCCACCACGATCCCGAGCAGGATCGGGATCACCGTGAAAAAGCCCTTGAGCACGATCGCAAACACGAAAATCGCCGCCAGTGTCGCGAGCGCGACGAGGAAATGCGGCAGGCTGTAGGCGCTGCCGCCCGCCGTGTTGGTCGCCATTCCGACCGCGATGGTGGCGAGGCCGAGCCCGATGACGACGATGACCGGTCCGACGACAACCGGCGGCAGCAGGCGCAGAAGCCATTCGGTTCCGAAGGCACGAAGCGCGGCCGCGACGGCGATGTAAACGACGGCGGCGGCGAACGCACCGATCATCGCGCCGGCCGGCCCGCCGACCGCCGATGCGGCAATGATCGGGCCGATGAAGGCGAAAGAGGAGCCGAGATAGGCCGGTACCCGGCCGCCGGTGATCGCGATGAAGACGAGTGTGCCGAGACCGCTCGAAATGAGCGCGACACCGGGGTCGAGCCCGGTCAGCAGCGGCACCAGAACGGTGGCGCCGAACATGGCGAAGAGATGCTGGAGGCTGAGAAGCAGAAAGACCGGCGGCTTCGGCCGCTCGCCGACATCGAGAACGCGATCGCGCTGGTCCTGCATGACAGCCCCCTGTGTGCAGACGTGCGCGCCATACCGGCCGGTGCCCCGTCGCGGCCGAGTCGGCGAACGATCCATGCTGGCGTGCCGTTCGGGTCACGGCAAGTGCGGCGTCGCAAGGCACGGGCGTCAATTGCCGGGCGCCATAACCCGGTGCCATGATGCCGCGCGCCGCCGGCCGGTACGGGCCGGCCGGTAAGGATTGACAAAATCGCTCAAGAAAATCGACGGGAGGAAAAGCAGAAAATGGACGAGCATCGCCCCTTCGTCATGGACGAAGAGACTTACCAGCGCATGAAGCGCGAGACGAGCAGCTGGTACTGGTACGGCATTCCGACCTTCTTCCGCTGCCCGTGGGACGAAAACCCGAACAACGCCGATATCGCTTTCGTCGGCGTACCGCATTCGTCGGGCAACGGGTCGACCGAACGCGATCAGCATCTCGCGCCGCGCTTTCTGCGCCATGTCTCGGGCTTCTATCGCCGCTGCCATGCCAAATACGGGCTGAACCCTTGGGAGGAATGCCGAATCAACGACATGGGCGACGTGCCGCTGCCGGAGGCAATGGTCAACGACATCTGCGTCCAGCATATCGAAGGCTTTTACAAGCGCCTCGACAACGCCAATGTCCGGCCGGTCTCGATCGGCGGCGACCATTCGATCACCGGCCCGATCCTCAAAGCGATCGCTGGCAAGGACGCGAAGATCAGCGGCGGGCGCAAGGCGGCCCTGATCCATTTCGACGCCCATACCGATGCTTACGAGCATATCCCGCACTGGCTCGGTGCCGTGCGCTCGGCCGCGCACTGGGCGGCTTATCTCGTGCGCGAGGGTCATGTCGATGCGGAGAAGAGCACGCAGATCGGCATCCGCGGCAATGTTGTGACGCTCGACTGGCGCGAGACATCGAATGCGCTGGGCTATCGCGTGATCGGCATCGACGAGTTCCGTGAGCTCGGCGTCAAAAAAGTCGTCGAATTGGTGCGCGAGCGGGTCGGCGATTCGCCGGTCTATATCACCTTCGATATGGATGCGCTCGATCCCGTCTATGCACCGGCCGCCGCCAATCTCGAACCCGGCTATAGCGGCATGACGCCGGACGATGCGACGCAGACGCTGCACGGCCTGCGCGGCCTCGACGTGATCGGTGCCGATGTCGTCTGCATCGTGCCGACCAAGGACAATCCGAACAACATCACCTCGATGAACGCGATGGTGCTGATGTTCGAGCAGATGTGCCTGATCGCCGACCGGTTGCGGACGTTGCGTGGCGTTACGGCCTGATCGTCCGGACGGCCACATGGAAAAGTTCGGTATCGGCCAGTCGGTCCGGCGGATCGAGGACGAAAGGCTGCTGCGCGGCGAGGCCTGTTTCGGCGACGATCTGCGCGCCGATGGCATGCTGCATCTCGCTTTGCTGCGTTCGCCGCATGCACATGCCGACATAACAGCGATCGATACATCGGCGGCGCGCGCGATGCCGGGCATGGTCGCGGTCCTGACGGGCGCCGATCTTGCGGCCGAAGGGACGGGCGTCCTGCCGACGCCGCCGCGGACCAACCGCGCCGACGGCATGCCGAGCGAAGGCCCGCCGCGTTTTCCGCTCGCCCGCGGCCGCGTGCGGTTTGTTGGCGACCCGATCGCTGCCGTGCTGG
>JBBDWX010000058.1:0-7768 GCA_040902665.1 Dongiaceae bacterium | reverse complement strand
GCGCCGACCAGGCCGCCTATATCGGCGTCGACCAGAAGGGCCCGTTCAAGCCGGAATATTATCGGTATTAGGGGGGTGCGGTGGCGTTGGGTCATCGATAACCACAGAGACACAGAGAACGACGAGAAGCACGCCCTCCGGGCGTTCTGTGCCTGCGCGATGAATGTCCGATTAAAGGCGTCTCGATAAATTTGCGAGCGTGCAACGCTCCGCCGCTAAAGCGCCGCCTGACGGGCCGCCGCGAGCGCCGAGAGTGCGCGTTTTTGCCGCCCGCCATCGTCGAAATTCTCCGGCGCCAGCCAATGCTCGAACATCGCGCGCACCGACGCCCATTCGTCGTCGAGGATCGAGTACCAGGCGGTGTCGCGGTTGCGTCCCTTCACCACCAGATGATTGTAGAAAATGCCCTCATATCGGAAACCAAGACGCCGCGCAGCCGCGCGCGAGGGTTCGTTGAGCGCGTTGCATTTCCATTCGAGCCTTCGATAGCCGAGATCCTCCATCGCATGGCGCATCATCAGATAGAGCGATTCGGTGGTAAGTCGCGTCCGCTGCACGGCGGGCGAAAACCAGATATGGCCGATCTCGATCGACCCGCTTTTCGGATGGATGTTGAGATAGCTCGCCATGCCGACATAGCGGCCGCTCGCGCGATCGACAATCGTATAGAAAAGCGGATCGGCACCCGACGCGCTGTCGCCCAGCCAGGCACGGAACGCAGCGAGGCTCGCGAACGGGCCGTAGGGCATATAGGCCCATAGTTCTTCGATCGCCGGCGACCCGTGCGATCCCTCATGGAGCATCGCCGCATGTCGATCCGGATCGACCGGATCGAGCACGCACCAGGTTCCTTCGAGCGACGTCCGGGCGGGCCAGCGCGACGGCGGAATCCGCTCGACCGCGTTGGCATTCGGTGCGCGCTCTCGCAACCGATCGGCGTTCATGCGGTCGTCTTCTTCCAGGCGCGTACCTGGCCGAGAAAATTGTCGTAGAGCCGGCGCGCATCGCGATTGAAATCCTTCATGCGCCGGTCGGTCTCGCCTTTGAGCCGCTCGAATCCGCCCGCACCCAGCGAGCGATCGAGTGCTGCCTTGTAGGCCGGCACTTCGGCCCAGTCGGCGACGGTGGTCGGCGTCATCTCGAGATGGAACTGGATCGAGAACGCGCGATCGCCCACCGCCATCGACTGGACGCGGCAGGCCGGCGAGGAGGCGAGCACGCTCGCGCCGGCAGGCTCGCGGCTCACTTCCGCGCCATGCCATTGCAGGCAGGTCTGTTCGGCCGGCAGTCCGGCGAAGATCGGGCTCGCGCGACCGGCCGGCGTCAGTCCGATCGACATGATGCCGACTTCGGGCGTTGCGGCCTTGCCGACCTCGCCGCCGAGCGCGGCACCGAGCAATTGATGGCCGAGACAGAAACCGAAATAGGGCCGGCGTTCCTCGGCGACCCAGCGCCGGATCGCCACCTTCTCGGGCCTGAACCAGGGATGCTCGTCTTCCTCCCATACGTCCATCGGCCCGCCCATCACCAGCAGCGCGTCGTAGCCGTCGAATTTCGGGATCCTGTCGCCCGTATCGAGCTCGACCGTGTCCCAGGTGACCCCGCTCTCGCGCATGAAGTCGAGAAAGACGCCGGGTGTCTCGATGTCGATATGCTGAAAGACCAGAAAACGAAACGCCGCATCGGCCATGACCGTCTCCCCCGAACCTTTGTTTCGACAAAGCCTAGGCGATGGCGGCCGGCAAGACAAAGCCCGGCAGGGCAGGCCATCGCTATCCTCATGGTGAGCTTGTCGAACCATGAGGGCTGCGGTGCCTCATCCTTCGACAGGCTCAGGATGAGGCTGTTCCTAGATCAGGATGAGGCTGTTCCTAGATCAGGATGAGGCTGTTGTTTGAATGGATGTCCGGCGACTGGCCCTGCAACCGGGCCGCATGGCCCACAAGACAAGGCCCCGCCGGATGCGGCGGCGCTCTTCAATCTGATCTAGAAAAACATTTCCTCATGGTGAGCCTCGCCCTGAGCTTGTCGAAGGGCGAGCGATGAGGGCAAAAGGGTGCCACCTCATCCTTCGACAGGCTCAGGATGAGGTGAGCGATCGGAATCACACGACCGATTCGACCCATTCCTGCAGCTTGTTCTTGGGCAGCGCGCCGATCTTGGTCGCGGCGACCTGGCCGTCCTTGAACAGCATCAGCGTCGGAATCCCGCGCACGCCGTATTTCTTCGGCGTCTGCGGATTCTCGTCGATGTTCAGTTTCGCGATCGTGACGCGATCGCCCAGATTGGCCGCGATCTCTTCCAGCGCCGGCGCGATCATCTTGCACGGCCCGCACCACTCCGCCCAGAAATCGACCAGCACCGGCTTCGATGCCTTGAGCACGTCGGTATCGAAATTGGCGTCCGAGATTTTCGTCGTGGCCATCGTGTTTATCCTTTGGTGGTGGCGCGGCCCGGATGGAATGTCCCGGGCTGGCCCGGCGTTTCGCCCGTCGCCGCGCCCGCGGCGGATGGGCCGATCATGATTGGGGCCGGCCCATCGGAAGACGGCGCCGGCCTCTGCTGTTTCGAATCTAGGGATGCGGGTCCACCAGCGTCAAGGTCGCCGACGGCACGAATTTATCCCGCATTTTGAAGAGGTTATTGCGAGGTTACCGCCTGTTTTCCGGGTCCGGCACGCGGCCACAGAAATCTCATGGGGTCCCGCCCCATTCTCTGCCCATTTGCCTCCTACGCTCGACGACACGCGAAACCGAATCCGGAGGAACCAGGAATGAAACATCCGATCGCCGCAGCCGAGGCGCGGCCTCTCAATCTGTGGCACATCGCTCTCGCGGCGATGCTCGCAACGATGCTCGCACTGACGGGCCTTGCGCTGACGGGGCGCGCCGCAGCGGCCGACGACACGTTCGGCTTTCGCGAAGACGGGCCGGGCTATGTCACGCTTGGCGCCGGTGCATTCAATGTCTTCACCGATTTTGGCGAAGACCGATCGGTGGTTTTCCTCGGCGAGTACCGGCACGGCGAGAAGCTCTGGATCTTCGGGCCGATGCTCGGCATCACCGCCGACACCGATGGCGGCGTCAATCCCTATGCCGGCGTCTATACCGATCTCGCGCTCGGGAACATCGTCCTCACGCCGTTCGCCGGCGCGGGCTACTGGCACGAAGGCAACAGCAAGAATCTCGGCGGCGACTTCCAGTTCCGCATGGGCGGCGAACTGGCCTACGAGATGCAAGACGAATCGCGCGTCGGTCTGCGCATGACCCATGTCTCCAACGCCTATATCTACGATTACAATCCGGGCGTCGAGGAACTGATGGTGACCTACTCGATGCCGATCGGCGACTGACGGGAGCGGCCGGGGACCGGCCGGGCGCCTGCTCAGGCTGCAGCCTCATCGAGCAGCGCGTCCGGCACTTCCATGAGCAGCGGGCCGTCGGTCCACAGGAGAAAGCAGCGCACGGTCTTGTCGGGCCAGATCGCGCCGGCAAGCGCGCGATAGGCGGCGAGCTGGCGCCGGTAATGCGCCGGTGCTGCGGCCGCATCGGGCGGCACCGGCCGCAGCGTCTTGTAATCGACGATCGACACCGTATCGCCGACGATCGCAAGCCGGTCGATCTGCGCCGAAAGCGCCAGTCGGCTGCCATCGGTCCGTGCGATCTCGCCGACCAGCGGCACCTCGGCAAGCGAATCGGGGCCGAACAGGAAGCCCAGATCCGGCGCGTCGAGAATTCTCAGCACCTCGTCGAGCATCGCCGCGCGCGCGGCATCGTCGAACGCATCTGCGTGCGCCGCGAGCAGGGTGGCACCGGCCGCGCGTCGTTGCGCCGGTGCGAGCGACGGCAACAACTCGAGCAGGCGATGCAGCACGCGGCCGCGGCGATAGCCGGTCTCGCGCCCGAAACCCGCTGCTTCCGGTCCGCCAGCTTCAGGTCCGGCGGTTTCAGGCCCGGCAGCTTCCGGCCCGGCGGATTTCATTTGCGCGAGCGGCGAGCGCGGCGGCGGTTCGCCGCCGACGGGTCGCGACGGCGCCAGCGGCCGCGACGGGGCGGGTTCGGCATCGGGTAACCGCATGGCCCAATCCGGCAAAGGCGGCGGCAAGGGGATGACCACAGCGTCTTCCGCCTTGTCCGGTTCTTCGGCCTTGCGTTCGACCGAGTGGCGGCGTCCTTCTCCGGTCCAGCCTTCCTCGCTTAGTTGCGCTGTATTGTCGAAGGCGAAGGGCTCGATCGTCTCGACGAGACTCTGCTCGATCAGCCGGTACCAGCAGCGATCGGGCAGGGGTTTTTTCCGGTCCAGCCAGCCGCCGATATAGAGACGCTCCTCGGCCCGGGTCATCGCGACGTAAAGCAGGCGGCGATATTCGGCCTCGCGCGCCGCACTCACCTGCTGGCGCAAGCCGCCGGCCGTGTCTTCCTCGTCGCCGCGACGCGGTGCCCAGATCAGCCCGCCCTGCAGATTGAGTTTCTCGTTGTCGGGAAACCAGAGCAGCCGTTCGCGATCCTGCGGCAGCGATGTCGTATCCGGCAGATAGACGATCGGCGCCTGCAAACCCTTCGCACCGTGCACGGTCATGATGCGCACCTGCTCAAGCGAGCCGCGATCGAGATCGCGCTTTACCTCGGTGTCGCTCGCGCCGAACCAGGCGAGAAATCCCTGCAGCGAGGGCGCGTGGCGCCGGTCGTAGTCGAGGGCGAGCGTCAGAAACTCGTCGAGCGGATCGGCGGCGTCGAGCCCGAGCCGCGCGATCATCGCCCGGCGGCCGGCACGATCCGGTCGGGCATCGAAGTTGCGGCCCAGCGCAAGCTGAAACAGTTCGAAAGGCGGCAGATAATCGACCGACGCCAGCAGCATGGACAGGAAATCGAAAGCCTGTTTGCAGGACGGCGATACGTCGCGCCGCTGGCGCAGCGCAGACCAGAGCGTACCCTGGCGCTTCCATGCGAGATCGAACAGCTCGTCGTCGGAGAGCCCGACCAGCGGCCCGCGCAGCACCGTCGCCAAGGCCAGATCGTCGTCGATATGCAGGAGGAACTCGGCCAGCACACGCAGATCCATGACCGCGATCTGTTCGGTCAGGTTCATGCGGTCGACGCCGGCGACGCCGATGCGGCGCTCCTTGAGTTCGCGCACCAGTGCCGAGAGAAACTGGTTGCGCGTACGCACCAGCACCAGGATGTCGCCGGGCCGGATCGGGCGGTCGCGCGATTCGAGGATCGCTTCCGAATTCACCAGATCGGCGATATGGGCGGCAACGCCCCGCGCCAGCCGCTCGCGCGGTGAATCCGAGGGAAAGCGCTTGACCGGCGGCGCCCATGGTTCCGGATCCTCGATCTCGCGCGCCGTCACCAGCGGCCAGAGCTCGACCCGTCCTGCCTGGCCGGTACGGGTCGCGAGATGCTCGAGCTGCGCGACATCGGCCTCGACCACGCCGTTCGACGCATTCTCTTTCGAGAACACATTGTCGACCGCGTTGAGCACCGCTTCGACCGAGCGGAACGACACGCCGAGCGGCACCACGCGCAGCGGTTCGCCAGTCTCGCGAATGCGTTCGGCAAACCAGTCGCGCATCAGCTCGAATGAGTCGGGATCGGCGCCCTGGAAGCTGAAGATCGACTGTTTTCGATCGCCGACGGCGAAGATCGTGCGCGTATCGCCGCCATGTCCGGCATCGTGCCGGCCGTCGCGCTGGGCGTCGCGCTCCGCGCCCTTGCCGGCGAAGAACTCGGCGGTGAGCGCCTGGATGATGCGCCATTGCGCCGGGCTGGTATCCTGCGCCTCGTCGACCAGCACATGATCGATGCCGCGATCGAGCTTGTAATGGACCCAGGCGGCGCCCGCATCGGCGAGCAGGGCCGCCGCCTGTTCGATCAGATCGTCGTAGTCGAGCGCGGCCCGCATCGCCTTGCGCGATGCATAGCCATCGAGCACGGCGCTGCCGAGCACCAGCAACGCGCCCGTCGCCTCGATCAGGCGCAGCCCGGTGCGCTTTTCCTGGATCGCCAGGATGCGCGCGGTTTCCGCCGCCACGGTATCGGCAATCTGCGGAAATTTTTTAAGCACGGCCTGCGCTGGAAACTTCTTCCGAGGCGTTCCATCCTTGATCAGGTAAGCGCGCGCATACGCGTCGAATGTTTCGCTGCGACGGGCGACATCGCCGGCAAGCCAGTCCGCCATAAGCGTGCCGGCCTTGATATCGTTCGGACCGCTTTCGAGCAGGGCAGCCATGCATTGGCGCAGGGCGTCGGCATCGAATGCGGCGTCCGCGCAGGCGACGCGCAGCACGCCCGCCTCGCTGTCGCCCGCCGCCAGCCCGAAGCGGTCGCGGAGCTTGCCGATCGCGCCGTCGACGCCTCCCTCGCGCTCGAGATGCCGGCGCAGGCGCGACCGATGCAGGCGCAATTGACCGATCAGATCGACGAACTCGTCCTCGCCGATGCGCGCCGTGACGCTCGCGACGGCGCGCCCGAGCGGCGATGCGGGTCTGGCTGCAGCACGCCCGAGCGCCGCCCGGATCGCCTCGCCGAGAAGCTGCGCGGAATCGCGATCCTCGATCAGCTCGAATTGCGGTGCGACGCCGGCCTCGAGCGGAAAACGGCGGAGCAGGGACTGACAGAACGCATGGATCGTCATGATCTTCAGCCCGCCCGGTACGTCGAGCACGCGCGCGAAAAGCCGGCGCGACAGGATGCGGACGGGCCCTTTCGGCACCCAGCCGAGAAGATCGACGAACGCCTTGTCGAGTTTTGCCTCATCGCAGGCTGCCCAGTCGCCCAGGACCTTCGCGATGCGGTTGGCCATCTCGGCGGCCGCCGCCCGTGTGTATGTCAGGCAGAGAATGCGTTCGGGCGGTACGTCGGCGAGCAGCAGGCGCAGCACGCGATCGACCAGCAGCTTGGTCTTGCCGCTGCCCGCCGACGCCGAAACCCAGGCGGATCCGGACGGATCGGCGCCCTCGCGCTGACGCTCGTTGGCTTCGGCCAGTGCGTCACGGGGTGCAATGCGGGCCGTGTCGCGGGCGGCATCGCGGGGTGTATCTGGCGGTGTCTTGCGGATCACGGCGCGCTTACTCCCCATCGCCGCCGGTCGCCGACCATTCGGCGACGCGCGCGAGATGGTCGTAGGCGCTGAACCGCGGCGCAAAGCGCGGATGCGGCCGCGACGGATAGGGCGTCTTGCGCCGTGCGAACCGTTCGACCAGCCGGCGCAGGCCCCGCTCGGCCGCCAGTGCGAGTTTAAGCGCCACATCGCCATCGGCGATCGGCTTGATCTCGCCGGGCTTTTCGCCGCCGGTCAGTTTCCAGTATTCGAGCACGAGATCGTGCCCGGCCGCATTGCCGATCGCCGGGAAGGCGCCGGCGCGCGCCATCGCCGCCTCGAGCGTCAGTTGCGGTGCATAGCCGTATTCGACGCTACCGAATTTGGGAACATAGCCCGTCTTGTAATCGCCGATCGCGAGTGCGCCGTCGCTGCGCCGTTCGATACGATCGACGCGCGCCGTCAGGGTGAAATCGAGATCGCCGAGCCGCCATTCGGCGTTCTGTTCGCTGAGCACGCTCGCGGCACCCGCGCGCCGCCGAACCTCTTCCTCGAGGAACCAGTCGACGATGCGTTCGAAGCGCGGCCACCAGAACGCGCGCACCTCCGGCCGATCGAGTGCCGGTCCGAACGCGTCGGCGCCGAACTGCAAAAGCGCCGCGCGCGCCTTTTCGGGAATCGTCTGCGGGTTCGCGCGCACGAACGCATCGAGCGCCGCATGAATGAA
>JBBDWX010000057.1:0-1225 GCA_040902665.1 Dongiaceae bacterium | reverse complement strand
GCGGCGCCATGATGGCGACCATGCGCTGCGACCATCCCGACATCGAGGCGTTCGTCGCCGCCAAGCACGAGGCCGGCCGGCTGCGCATGTTCAATCTCTCGGTGCTGGTCAGCGATCCCTTCATGGAAGCGATCAAGAAGGACGCACCCTGGGAGCTGAAATTCGGCGGCACGACCTTCCGCGTCGTGCAAGCGCGCGATCTCTGGGACAAGATCATGCGGGCGACCTATGCCTATGCCGAACCCGGCGTGATCTTCATCGACCGCATCAACAAGCGGAACAATCTGCATTACTGCGAGACGATCAGCGCGACCAACCCCTGTGGCGAGCAGCCGCTGCCGCCCTACGGTGCCTGCCTGCTGGGCTCGATCAATCTCGCAACGCTGGTCAAGGATCCGTTCGAACCGCATGCCGCCCTCGACATGGAGCAGCTCGAGAAGCTGGTGCCGCTCGCGGTGCGGATGATGGACAATGTCATCGACATCTCGAAGTTTCCGCTGCCGCAGCAGACGCTGGAGGCGCGCGCGAAGCGCCGCATCGGGCTCGGTATCACGGGGCTCGGCGATGCGCTGATCATGTGCGGCGTGCGCTACGGCTCGAAGGCGGCGGTCGAACTGACCGAGAGCTGGATGTACGCGCTGCGCAACGCCGCCTATCGCGCATCGGTCGAGCTTGCCGCCGAGAAGGGCGCGTTCCCGCTGTTCGATGCCGAGCCCTATCTGGCTGGCGAAACGATCCGCGAGTTGCCCGTCGACCTGCGCGAGGCGATCGCCAAACACGGCATCCGCAATTCTCTGGTCACGTCGGTCGCACCGACCGGCACGATCTCGCTGTTCGCCGGCAATGTCTCGTCCGGGCTCGAACCGGTGTTCAGTTTCAAGTATACGCGCAACGTGCTGATGCCCGATGGCAGCCGCCGCCAGGAAGAAGTGACGGACTATGCCTATCGCCGCTTCCACGATCTGAAAGGCGAACATGCGCCCCTGCCCGATGCCTTCGTCGATGCGCAGTCGCTGACGCCCGGCGATCATCTTGTCATGCAGGCGGTCGTGCAGAAATATATCGACAGCTCGATCTCGAAAACGATCAACTGCCCGGCCGATCTTTCTTTCGACGCCTTCAAGGACGTCTATATCCAGGCCTACGAGCTCGGCTGCAAGGGCTGCACCACCTATCGCCCCAACGACGTGACCGGTGCCGTGCTCGAACTATCCAAGCCGGCGAC
>JBBDWX010000056.1:0-7900 GCA_040902665.1 Dongiaceae bacterium | reverse complement strand
TCTACATGATCAAGCGCGGCTTCGACGAAGCCGGGGGCCAGCACTGACGTCCTGACCGGGGCTTGCCCGTCCGGGCACGATGAACGCGACGACGAACGCGATCGCGACGCAGCCGGCCAGCATCAGATACTGCACATCGAATCCGTAGCCGAAATGATGCAGTGCGGCGATCGCCGGCAGTGCGGCCGAGCTGACACCAAGCGACAGCAGATACTCGATCGAGAAGGCGCGCGATCGCCATTGCGACGACACATAGCGCCCGACCAGCCATGCGGTCACCGGCAACTCCGCGAACAGCATCAGCACCAGGCCGACCGCGAGCGGCACCACGATCGCACCGCCGGCATCGGCGATCAGCAGGAACGCGACGAATTGCGCGGCGAACAGACCGATCAGGATCGATCGGGCGCCGAAGCGATCGAGCAGATCGCCGACCGGTAGTTGCGCGAAGGCGGCGATTGCGAACACCAGCGCCGTATACTCGCCGACCTGCCCAAGATCGTCGGCAATGCCCGTCAGCCGCTCGTCGAACAGCTTCGGCAGCGAAATTGTTACCGCATTGAACACCAGCCCGCCGAACAGTGCGAACACCAGCACGGCCGCAACCACACGAAGCTGCAACGAACGCGGCGCCAGCACGGCCGCCATCGGCTCGACCGCGCCGCCAGCCGCGCCGGTGTCGCGAAAGGCGATGACGCAATAAAGCAGGCCGAATGCGATTGAAACGGCGCCGGGAATGAGGAACGCTGCGCGCCAGTCGATGCTGGCCGCGATCCATCCCGTCGCCAGCGCAGCGCCGGCGAGACCGAGATTACCGAACACGCCGTTGACCGCGAGCGCCCGGCCGGGCCGGGTCGCGATATCGGTGATCATCGCGAGCGCGACCGGGTGGTAGATCGCGGCGAACAGGCCGATCAACGCCAGCCCCATTGCCAGCCCGATGGGCCCTTCCGCGAACCCCGTGACGATGCCGGCGAGCCCGATGCCGATGAAGAAAATCGCCATCAGCGAACGCCGGCTCCAGCGGTCCCCGAGCCAACCCGCGAGTACCGTGCCCAGCGCAAAGGTGATGACGGCCGGCGTGCCGAGCGCGAGCGCTTCGCCATAGCCCATCTGCCAGTCGTCCTGGATGGCGATGACCGCGGTCGGAAAGATCAGCAGGAAATAATGGTCGCAGAAATGGCCGGCATTCATGAAGCGAAGCTGGGGCGAGCCGAACATCGGGCGGGCTCCGGAACGGGGTTCTGAGGCCTGTATTCTAGCGGCGCCGTACTTTACGTTCTTTCTACATAATGACAATCGATGTCGAATATATGCCATGACCGTCGCAGAGGGGCTCCGCGCCAAAGGCTGGGCCGAGGACTACGCCAAAGGGGCGCAGATCGCGCCGCATATGCATGTCTCGCATCAGATCGTCCATGCGGCGAGCGGGGTGATGCGGATATCGAGCCGGGGCGGTACCTGGGTCGTGCCGCCGGGTCGCGCGCTCTGGATGCCGGCCGGGGTGTTGCATTCGATCGCCTGCGTCGGAGCGGTCGCAATGCGGACCGTCTATCTGCGCGGCGCCCATCCCGGCTTTCCGACGGGTTGCACGGTCTGGAGCGTATCGCCGCTGATGCGCGAGCTGATCCTGCGCATGGTCGGCCGGCCGGATCCAGCGCTGGTGCCGCCGCTGCTCAGCCTGCTGATTGCCGAGATCGAAAACGTGGAATCGGTACCGCTGCATATTCCCGAGCCGCGCGATCCGCGATTGCGCCGTGTCACGGCCGCGCTCCTTGCCGAGCCCACACTCGAGCGATCGATCGCATTTCTGGCAAACGATGCCGCGATGTCGACCCGCACCTTCATTCGTCGCTTTCATCTCGAGACCGGCATGACCCTGCGGCAGTGGCGGCGGCAGGCGCGGCTTTTGCTGGCGCTCGAACGGCTCGGTGCCGGGGCGAGCGTGTCGGACGCGGCCTTCGATGTCGGCTACAGCAGCGCAAGCGCGTTCGTGCACGCGTTCCGCGGTTCGCTCGGCACGACGCCCGGCCGTTACTTTTCCTGAAGCGATCCGCAGCTCAATCGAGGGCGATCAGCTCGGCCTTGAGATAGGCGCTCTCCGGCAATGCCGGATGCAGCGGATGATCGGCGGCGGCACCCGTGCGCGCGAGGATGCGCCCGCTTCGCCCCGCATCGAAGAGACCGCGGCGTACCTGCTCGTCGAACTCGTCGGCGGGCATGTTGTGCGAGCAGGAGGCGATGAAGAGGAAGCCGCCCGGCGCCACCAGCATGGCGGCAAGGCGCGCGAGTTTGCGATAGCCGCGCGCGCCCTGGTTCAGTTCCTTCTTCGATTTCACGAAGGCGGGCGGATCGGCAACGACGATATCGAAGCGTTCTCCCGAATCGATCAGCGACGTTGCGGTTTCGAATACCTCGCCACGCCAGAAAATAACACGATCGGAAAGATCGTTTCGTTTTGCGGCATCGGCCGCCAGGGCCAATGCCGGTTCCGAGCGATCGACCGCGAGCACCGATCTCGCGCCGGATGCGGCGGCGGTCAGGGCGAAACCGCCGGTGTGTGTATAAAGATCGAGCATGCGTCGATCGCGGGCGAGGCGGGCCACCATCGCGCGATTGTCGCGCTGGTCGAAGAACCAGCCGGTCTTCTGGCCGCCGCCGGGATCGGCGGCAAACGTGACGCCGTTCTCGATCAGCGTCACCGGCGGATCGATCGTGCCTTTGGCCAGGCGAATGTCCGGCGACAGGCCTTCGAGCATGCGTGCCGACGAATCGTTGCGCAACAGAATGGTTTTCGGCTCAAGAGTGGCCTCGAGCGCAGCGATCAGTTCCGCTGTCAGCTTTTCCATGCCCGCCGTGTTCACCTGTACGACCAACAGCGAGTCGTATCGATCGACGATCGTGCCCGGCAGACCGTCTGCTTCGGCATGGATCAGGCGATAGAACGGTGCATCGAAGAGCCGGTCGCGCAGCGCCTTCGCCCGGACGATCCGCGCGGACAACAATTCCGCATCGACCCGCGCGTCGGGCTGCGGATCGATCAGTCGGGCGGCGATCAGCGCATGGGGATTGAACAGAAACGTGCCGAGCCGGCGACCGTCGTCGGAACTCAGCGTCACGGCGGTTCCCGGTGCCAAAGACCGGGCGCGCTCGTCCATGGCGATCTCGTTCGAATAGGCCCAGGGATGGCCGTACAGCACGCGACGCTGGGCGCCATGCCTGAGCCGGACCAGCGGCAATGCCGGGGCAGTTCGCGATGTCAGGGGCTTGTTTGCCATGGCCGCCCTGTTAGCGGGCGGACGCAGCCGGCACAAGATCAATCGCCGAGGGCAACGCCTTCGCGGCGCGGATCAGCGGCACCCAGCAACGTATCGTCGGCGACAAGAATCGCATGCAGCCCGCTTGCCATCGGCACGAGGCGGATTTCGTGGCCGCGTGCCGCGAGATCGGGCGCAAAGGCGGCGAGGCCGGTGGCGCTTTCGAGATCGGTGGCACCATTGCGATTGGTGAGATGGGGCAGGGCCACCGCCTGCTGCGGACCGAGCTGCCAGTCGAGCATGCCGATCAGCGACTGCGCCACATAGCCGATGATTCGCGAGCCGCCGGGCGAGCCGAGCACGGCGTACAGATCGCCGTCGCGATCGAACACCAATGTCGGTGCCATCGAACTGCGCGGTCGTTTGCCGGGTTCGATGCGGTTGGCGACCGGTCGGCCGGCATCGTCGCGCGGCTGGAACTGAAAATCGGTCATCTGATTGTTCAGCAGGAAGTCGGCGGCCCAGCGGCGCGAACCGAACGCGGTTTCGATGCTTGAGGTCAGGCTCACGGCATTGCCGGCCGAATCGACCACGCTGATATGCGACGTCCCCGAGGGCTCGATTTGCGGGGTGGGTTGCGCCAGCATCAGGGCGCCCGGCGGTGTTCCGGCTTCGGCGGTGCCCATGCTGCAGCGGCGGCTGATCATGTCGGCGCGCGATTCGAGATAGGGCGGATCGAGCAGGCCTGTCGTGGGAACTGGCAGGAACCGATCGTCGGCGAGATAGAGCGCGCGATCGGCAAAAGCGAGGCGGCTTGCCTCGGCGAAAAGATGCAGCGCATCGGGGTCGTTTGGCCGGTACGCCTTCATGTCGAATTCTTCTAGCATGCCGAGGATCTGCAACGTCGCGATGCCGCCGGACGAAGGCGGGCCCATGCCACAGACCCGGTAGCTCCGATAGGTGCCGCAGACCGGCGGTTTGGCGAAAGCGATATAGGCCGCGAGATCGGCATCGCCGAGAACGCCCGGCAAAGGCTCGTCGGATGCCGCCGCGACGATCGCCTCGGCGATCTCGCCGCGATAGAACACGTTTGCCCCGCCGGTTGCGATCCAGCGCAGCGTGTCTGCGAAAGCCGGATTGCGCAGCCAGTCGCCGACCGGGACCGCGCCGCCGTCCGGATAAAAATATTCGCGTGCCGCGGGCGACCAGTGCTCGGCTTCGTACTCGACCAGCAGATTGTGCAGTCGCGGCGTCACCGCAAAGCCGCGTTCGGCCAGAGAGATTGCCGATGCGAACAGCTGCTGCCAGGACAGCGTTCCGTGCTCGCTATGCGCCAGCTCAAGCATCGCCAGAAGACCGGGCACGCCGACCGACCGGCCGCTCTCGACAGCGACATGGAAATCCAGCGGATTGCCGGCATCGTCGAGGAACAGGTTTTCGCTCGCGCCCATCGGCGCGGTCTCGCGCCCGTCATAGGCTAGCGTCGTGCCGCTCGTGGCATCGAAATGCAGCAGGAAGCCGCCGCCGCCGATGCCCGACGATTGCGGCTCGACGAGGTTGAGGACGAGCTGGGCGGCGATGGTGGCGTCGACGGCGCTGCCACCCGCTCGCAGAATCTCGAGCCCGGCTTCCGCGGCGAGCGGATGGGCGGCCACGATCAGATGTTGTTCTGCAGCCGTCAGGTTTCCGGATTCGGTTCCGGCAAAGGCCGGCTCCGGATCGGCGCGCGCAACTTCGGCCGCCGTCTCGACGTCGAGCGGTACGGGTTCGCAGATTTCCAGCGAGGCGCAGCCTGCACTCATCAGAATCAGAGCGCACAGCGCCGATCCCGATACCGTTCTGATCGTAATGGCCCTTCCCCCGTCTTTGCGGGACCCCGAGCTGGGACTAGACTGCCCGCCGGGCGCCCCTCGGGGCAACGGGAAATCACGCGCTCCGCGTCACACTGAGGAAACTGCGCCGAACATGCTGCTGGCCACGGCGGTAAGCATCGCACTTCTCGCGATCACGATCCTGATCCACTACGAGGCGCTGCGCCTGGTATCGCGCTCGCTGCCGGGCCCGGAACGCCTCGGATTACGCCGCCGCATGATCCTCGTAGTGCTGGCCTGTTTTGCCGCACACGCACTCCAGGTCTGGGTTTATGCCATGGCCTATTACATGTTTGCCGACGATCTGCGGCTCGGATCGTTGACCGGCGATACGCATAACCAAATATTCGATTTCCTGTATTTCTCGGCGACGACGTTTACTTCGCTCGGCATCGGCGACATCTACCCGGTCGGTGCGACGCGAATCGTGGCGGCGGTCGAATCGCTGAACGGCCTGCTGCTGATCGCCTGGTCGGCCTCGTTCACATATCTTGTTATGCGAACCTACTGGTCGCTGGATCGGCCTGGCGACAGCGGGCCAGCGCCGAAGATCTAAAATCCGCAACCCGCGTCCGCTAGGCAGCGGATCGGGCAAGCGGATTGGGCGAGGCCCGCTGGCAGGGTCCCGCCGCCAGGCAAGGCCCCCCAACAGGCAAGGGGCCCACCGCCAGGCAAGGGGCAGCATTGGTCATTGTGCATTGCACCATGGCGGCGTAAAAATGGCCTTCCGGTAGGGTTCCCGTCACCGGTCGGCCCCGGAACCCGCCAGTGAGCGCCTGCGTTCGGGAGACACACCCAATGAGCATGGCCCAATGAGCATGGCCCAATGAGCATGGCCCAATGAGCAAGGCCCGATGAGCACGGAAGCCCGCTCCCAGCGGATCACGGTTCCCGAGCTGGCGGCCCGCAAGGGCGGCTCGCCCATCGTCTGTCTGACCGCCTATACCGCGCCGACCGCCCGGCAGCTCGACCCGCATGTGGACCTGCTGATGGTCGGCGATTCCCTGGGCATGGTCCTGTACGGCTTCGAAAGCACGCTGCCGGTCACGCTCGACATGATGATCGCGCATGGCGCCGCCGTGGTTCGCGGCAGCGAGCGCGCCAATGTGGTCGTCGATATGCCGTTCGCCAGCTATCAGGAATCACCGGCCCAGGCGTATCGCAATGCCGCGCGCGTGCTGGCCGAAACCGGCGCGCAATCGGTCAAGCTCGAAGGCGGGCAGGCGATGGCCGAGACGGTCGCGTTTCTGGTCGCGCGCGGCGTGCCGGTCATGGGTCATGTCGGACTGACGCCGCAATCGGTCAACGAATTCGGCGGCTATCGCAGCCGCGGTCGCGACGAGGCGCAGCGCGCGACGATCCTCGAGGATGCGAAGGCGATCGCCGCTGCCGGCGCCTGGTCGATCGTGGTCGAGGGCGTCGTCGAACCGCTCGCGCGTGAGATCACAGAAACGGTCGCACCACCGGTCATCGGTATCGGTGCCTCGCCCTCCTGCGACGGGCAGGTGCTGGTGAGCGAGGACATGCTCGGCCTGTTCGATGTCTTCAAGCCGAAATTCGTGCGCCGCTATGCGGAACTCGGCACGGCGATCGGCGAAGCCGCTGCTGCCTATGCGGCGGATGTGCGCGCCCGGCGCTTCCCCGGCCCCGAACATTGTTTCGGGATCCCGCAGCCGGCTGCGCCCCGAGCAGCACCCGGTGCGGCCCCGCAGGATGCTGCCGCGCATGCGTCCCGGGGCGTGGCGAACCGGCGCTAAAGGGGACCATGGCGCAGATTGCGGCCGGCACGTCCCGGCAGCCCGATCTTCCGATCCTGCGCGAGGTGGCCGCCCTGCGCCGTCAGGTAGCGGCCTGGCGGCATGCCGGCGAAACCGTCGGGCTGGTGCCGACGATGGGTGCGCTGCACGAAGGGCATCTGGCACTCGCGCATCGGGCGCGGCGCGATTGCACACGAATCATTGCAAGCCTGTTCGTGAACCCGCTGCAATTCAACGCGACCGACGATTTCCGTTCCTATCCGCGCGACGAGGCGGACGATCGTGCGATGCTCGCCTCGGCCGGCGTCGATCTGCTGTTTGCCCCGCCGGTCGACGAAGTCTATCCGCCGGGCTTCGATACCAGCGTCAGCGTCGGCGCGCTCGCGCGCCCGCTCTGCGGCGCGACGCGACCCGGTCATTTCCAGGGCGTCGCCACGGTCGTGACGAAACTGCTGCTGCTCACGCTGCCCGACCGCGCCTTTTTCGGCGAAAAGGATTATCAGCAGCTCCTGGTCATTCGCCGCCTCGCGCTCGATCTCAATTTTCCGGTCGAGATCGTCGGCGTGCCGACCGTGCGCGAACCGGATGGGCTCGCCATGTCGTCGCGCAATCGCCATCTCTCGCCCGACGAACGTGCGACCGCGAGCATCATCCCGCGACTGCTTGCGAGCCTCGCCGACGACATCGCACAGGGCGGCGACATTGCCGAGGCGCTGATCAGCGGGCGGACTGCCTTGTTCGAGGCGGGCATCGACCGCGTCGACTATCTCGATTGCTGCGATAGCGCGACGCTCGAGCCGGTACGAACCTTGAAGGCGGGCGCGCGGCTGTTTGTCGCCTGTTATGTCGGCAAGACGCGCCTGATCGACAATCTGGCGATCGCGAGCTGACCAGCTCGACAATCTGGCGGTCCCGGACTGATTTCGCGCGAGCTTTCGCCGGGTCGGTCAGCGGTTGTTATTGCGTTTCGCGATCGGCTGGATGAATTGCGGCTCGATGTCCCAGGGAAACATGA
>JBBDWX010000055.1:0-7935 GCA_040902665.1 Dongiaceae bacterium | reverse complement strand
TGAACGCACCGGGAATCGAGTTGTTGTATTCCGGCGTCACCAGCAGCACGCCGTCCGCGCCGGCGATCAGGTCCTTGAGCAATGTCACCGCGGGCGGAATGCCCTCGGCGGTCTCGACATCGCCGTCATAGACCGGGATGCCGCGGATCGTGCCGATCGTGAAATCGACGCCCTCGGGTGCGAGTGCGATCGCTGCGTTCAACAGCGCCGTGTTGTACGACCCGGCGCGCAGGCTGCCGGAGACGCCGACCAGTTTCGTCATGCAGGTCTCCCGATTTCGTCCGTCCCAAATTCATCCTGAGCTTGTCGAAGGATGCGGTCGAGCGCCGCGAACATGGTCTGGCCACATCGCTGATTCACCACAGAGACACAGAGAAGAAAATTGAGGCGCAGGAACGATCGTCAACAAACGAACCGGCCTCGGCTTTCTCGCCGTCTCTGTGGTGAACTTACGTTTTTTACGCTTCTCTCCCGCGTCGCGATCGGGCGCGCCCGACCGCAGCGCAGGGAGCGGAAGCAATGCCCATTCAAAACCGCCCGGCGTTGAAGTCGGTGATTGCCTGACGGATTTCGTCTTCGGTATTCATCACGAACGGACCGTAACCCGTGATCGGCTCGTCGATCGGCTCGCCGCTCATGACGAGCACGCGCGCATCGTCCGGCGTCTCGAGTGTGAAGCGTTCGCCGTCATGCTCGAATAGCGCCAGCTCTGCCACACCGACATTCTCGCTGTCATTGACCCGGACGCTGCCGCGCATCACGAGCAGGATCGCGGTGAACCCGTCGGGCAGCACGATCTCGCTGCGATTGCCGGCCGAAAGCCGAAGATCCCAGAGATTGACCGGCGTGAACGTCTTTGCCGGACCTTTCGTGCCGTTGAAATCGCCGGCGATGATGCGCGCAACGCTGCCTTTGTCGTCGAGTGCGACGACGGGAATGTTGCGATCGACGATCTCCTGGTAAGCCGGTTTCGACATTTTGTCCTTCGCCGGCAAATTGACCCAGAGCTGCACCATCTCGAGCGCGCCGCCCTTCTCCGTGAAATCGCGCCCGTGCATCTCCTCGTGCAGGATGCCCTTCGCGGCCGTCATCCATTGCACGTCGCCGGGGCCGATGCGCCCGTGATTGCCCGCGGTGTCGCGATGCTCGACCTCGCCCTGATAGACGATCGTGACCGTCTCGAAGCCGCGATGGGGATGCATCTCGACGCCGCGCGGTTTCGCGGCCGGCGGAAAATCGGCCGGGCCGGCATAATCGAGCAGCAGAAACGGGCTCACATCCGCGCCATGGCGGTTATAGGAAAACATGCTGCGCACCGGAAACCCGTCGCCGACCCAATGGCCGGCCGGTGCGCGATAGACGCGCGCAAGCGCCTTGGGGCTCGGCGACGTCGCCAATGTTGCTGTCTCTTTCGTGAGGGTCTTGCCGGCTGTGGTCATAGGGCGGCCCTCCTTAGGCACCGCAAGGGGATAAAAGCATGAAACAGGGTCTCATGCCGTTGCGTCGTCTAAAAATAGGCGTACAGGCTAAATGGACAAGTACGGTCCTTGGGGATACCGTGAGCGCCCAACGGCCTCGGAGCCTGCGATGGTCAAAAAAAGTGTGTCATGCCCGGTCGAAACCACACTGGGAATCCTCTCGGGCCGCTGGAAGGTGATGATCATCCATCAGCTTCTCGAGGGCACCAAGCGCTTCAACCAGCTCCAGCGCGAACTGACCGGCATCACGCACCGCACGCTCGCCAAACAGCTCCGCGAAATGGAACAGCAGGGCCTGATCGCGCGGCACGATTATCGCGAGATTCCGCCGCGCGTCGATTATTCGCTGACGCTGCTCGGCCTCACGCTGCGCGACATCTTGCAGGCGATGCATGTCTGGGCGGAAAAGCATGGCGGAAAGATTTCTGCACCCGATCGGCGGAACGAACGCGATGGCGGCCCGGCCGGATCCGCGGCTCCGTCGAAAGCCACCGTCCTTACGGCGAGGAACCTGTTCGGACGCTGACCGGCGCTCGCGCGACCGCGACGCGCTCACGGCGCGCTCACACGGGCGGGGCCGCGGCTTTCTGACGCCGGATAAACGGCATTTCGGCGACGGTTGCCGCCCGATTGCCGGTCGGCACGTCGATGTCGATCCGGTTGCCCGGCCGCGCCTCGCCGGCTTCCAGCATGGCATAGCCGATGTTCCGGGTGAGGCGCGGCGAATGCAGCGCGATCGTGACCTCGCCGATCGGCCGACCGTTGCGACGCGCCGGCCAGCGCGCGCGAAACGATCCCGGCGGTAGCGGCGCACCGTCGATCTCGATACCGATCAGCCGCCGCGCAACGCCGTTGTCGCGAATGCGCCGAAGCGCTGCCTTGCCGATGAAGTCAGCGGGCTTGTCGAGGGCGACCAGCCGATCGAGACCGGCTTCGAACGGATTCACCGCAAGGGAGATATCGCCGCAATGTCCGAGCGCCAATATGCCGGCTTCGACCCGGCGGATATCGGATGGTCCGGTGATCGCCAGATCGTAGGGTCGACCGGTCTCGAGGACCAGGTTCCACAGCGTCTCTGCCTGCCAGCTGTCGCGTAAAAATATTTCGTAACCGAGTTCGCCGCTCCAGCCGGTTCGGGTCAGGACGACCGGCATGCCGCGAAGCTCCGTTTCGAGAAGCTGGTAGTAGCGCAGTTCGCGGCCCCGCTCGCCGAACAACGCCCCGACGATGGCACCCGATTTCGGACCCTGGATCTGGATCGGTGCAACGTCAGGCTCGCGAATGGTCACATCGAAACCGGCGAACACAGCGATACCCTTGATCCAGAGCAGCAGGTCGCTGTCCGATGCCGAAAACCAGAACCGGTTTTGCTCGAACCGGAGCATCACCGGATCGTTGACGATCCCGCCTTCCGCGCTGGTGAGGAGCATGTAACGGCAGAACCCGACCGGGCAGGCGGCAATGTCGCGCGTACAGAGCAGATCGACAAACGCCGCAGCATCCGGTCCGACGATTTCGACCTGTCGCTCGTTGGCCACGTCCCACAGCGTGACCCCGTTGACCAGATGCCAGTATTCCTCGATCGGATCGGCGAAGCCGCTGGCAACGTACATGTGATTGCCGACCGAGACGCGCCGCGCGCCGGCGCGGCAGGTCAGATCGAAATAGGGCGAACGCCGCAGCCAGTAATCGAGATCGAAACCCATGAAGGCGCTCCGTGCGATTGGTCGGGAAAGGAAAGAAGATCGGCACGCAGCGCCGCCGATCGGGCGCGTCGGGTGTCGGTCCGTCCGGGCATTCGCCCGGGCATTCGTAACGACTGGGAGATATCTGCGGCCGCCTGTTTGGGGTCGAACGGCCGCAGATGCCCCGGCAGGGGACGGGTTATTGTCCGGCCTGTGCCTCGCTCCACATCGCAATCAGCCGGTCGCGATTGTCCCGGTCGACCACGTCGAAGAAGCGCCCGTTCGCGAAGAACTCATCGATATCGCCCATGCCGAGTGCTGTGACCGCCGCCGGATCTGCGACGTCGAAAGATTCGCGATTGGAATGACCATAGCCCCATTCGATGAGAACCTTGCCCGCGGCCGGATCGAGCAGCGCATCGAGGAACTCGTAAGCCTGGTCTTCCGAGCCCGGCGCATCGGTGTTGAGCGCATAGCCGCATGCCCAGGTGAGATTCGGCGGCACGACTTCGATCGGAATGCCCTGGCTGCGCAGCGTGTTGATCGAATCCGACCACAAATAACCGATCGCGACTTCACCCGAAGCGAACGCCTGTTCGACTTCGGATCTGTCGGTCCACAGGATGCGCGAATTGTCGAGCATCCTTCGCCACAGGCCCGGCAATTTTTCGATTTCGGATTCGGTCGGATTGAAGAGATCGGGGAATCCGCCGATCACGCCGGCCACCATGATGGCCACGTCGAACTGGCTGTTCATGGCGACGCGGCCCTTCGCGGCCGGATCGACCATCATATTGAAATCAGGTTTGTCGCTCGGCAGCAGCTCCGGGTTGTAGGCGATCACCGAATAGCCCCAGTCCCACGGCATGGCCCAGACTTCGCCGTCCTTCTCGAAGCCGTTGATCCCGCGCAGTTGCGGCAGGATGTTACTCCAGCGCGGAATGCGCGATGTGTCGATCGGCTTGATCACGCCGGCATCGCGCCAGCGCTGGATGTTGGCACTGCAGGGATGCGAAACGTCGACATTGTAGCCGCCGCGCATTTTGGTGAGCGCCTCCTCCTCGTCGCCGAACAAAGCGAACTCGGGTTCCGCACCGTATTTCGCGGAGAACTCGGGATGGAGCGAGGGATCCTCATAGCCGGTCCAGTCGTAAACGGTGAGATTCACATCGGCGGCCGCACTGTGCCGCGACAGCAGCGGCATCGCGATGCTGGCAAGGCCGGCGCCTGCCAGAATGCGATTGAAATCGCGGCGGCCGATATCGCGGTTGACGATACGGTGCACGAGTTCTTCAGGTTTCATGGACTTGTTCATCGGTACCTCCCTGGGGTCGGACATTCGGTTGGCGCCTTGTCGTTTCTTACGCAACGTCGGCAGGCTTTCCCAAGTCTGTCGCAATCCCCGATACCGGCCTCAGGCGCTTGGCGGGCGGTATTCGGGATCGAACCAGACGATCGGAAACAGATCGTCCGGCAACGGATCGCCATCGGCGAGTCCGATGTCGTGAAACGGTGGCGAGGTTTCGCCCGGTCTTACGGCATAACGCACATCGTCGCCGACCCAGCGGGTCGAGAATCCGCGCCGCCGCGTGGCCTGGCTGTTGCCGGCGGCGGCATGCAGTGTCCGGAAATCGAACATCACTGCATCGCCCGGCTCAAGCGCCCAGCGGAGGATGCGATAGCCGGTTCGATCGGCGTCGATGTCGGGGACCGGCTCATATCCCTCGCCCGGATAGTCGTAGTTTCCCGAGTCGAGAAACCGCCGCGGATAGAACAGGCGGTTCCAGCGGTGCGAACCCGCAACGAACTCGAGCGAGCTTTCCAGCGGCACCGGATCGAGCGCGAGCCACAGGCTGGCGGTCTTGCGGCCCTGCACGTTGTAATAGGGCAGATCGTGATGCCACGGCGTTCGCTTCGCGGTGCCGGGCTCCTTGATCAGCACATGTTCGTGAAAGATTCGCACATGTGCGGCGCCCGTCGCGCGCCCGGCGACCTCGGCCGCGCAGGAACTCTCGACAAAGGCGCGGTACTCCGGAATACGGCGCCAGTTGCAGTAATCGTCGAAAAACCGTCCGGTTTCCTGCGGCCCGAGGCTGTTGCCACCAAAGCGGCTGGGATGCTCCTCGTTATAGGCAACGCCGTCGCGTAGCAGATGGACCCATTCGGTGAACAGGCCGGGCAGATGCACCGCGCCGTCGGCTCTGAAATTCGCCATGTCGTCGCCGGACAGGATCGGCGCATCCGGGCCCTTCGCGACCTGCGCGGCAGCGTTCATGCCACCCGTCCGTAGAACAGCTTGCGCGTATATTCGGTCAGCACCGCGCCCGGCTTCGTGTCGTAGCTCAGGATCGCGATGATACGCGGCCGTGGGCCCTCGACCGGGGTTACGCGGTGCAGCGAATAGCGGCCACGGAAGAGAACCAGCGCGCCGGGTGCAATGTCGAGCGTCCTTACGGCGCCGCGCTCGCCGGCAAGGATGCGGCCGACGGCGTCGTAATTCTCGTCCGTCGGCCGGCGCAGATCCGGACAATATTCAAAGCCGCCGCCGCCCGCGGAATCCTGGAGGAGGATCGTCGTCACGAAATCGGCATTGTCGTAATGCCAGTTGAGCTGCTGACCGGCGTTCTGAAGATTGATGTTCAGCGATCCGAGCGGATCGTCGTAGGGGTAGAGCGTCTCGAAGCCGAGGATCGCAGCGATCGCGCCGCGCACTTCGGAGGCGTTGTAGACCTGGCGAAGCAGGCTTGAGGCCGGGATCAGGTCGTCGGCGAGGCAGCCGACATCGCTGACATTCACGATGTTGCGCGGATGATCGGCCGGCAGGCTGTCGTCGTTGGCGGCGAGATAGGGATTGTGGCTGTGTGCGCAGTAATAGCAGGCATCGGCCATCGCCTCGGCTTCGCGCAGAATCGATCCGACTGCCGTCTCGGTCAGGAACTGCGGCAGCACCAGCACGCCGTTCTCCCGGATACCGCGGCGCCATTCCGCGAGCGCCTTGTGGCCTTCCGGCCGGTCGAGCCGATCGATCGGGTAGGCGGCGAGATCGACGATTCCGGCCATCAACTGGTGCGCCATGGAGCCTCCCGGGGGACCGCCAGAGCCGGCGTTCCCGCGAAATCGAGTGTTCCAGCAAGCCGGTACCTCGCCAAACGATTATCCCGTATCATTCGCTTAACCTGAGGTTAACCGGAACGGGCGATGCGACGGATCCTGCCAAGCCTGACAGCCCTGCGCGCCTTCGAGGCGGCGGCCCGCAACGGCAGCTTCAAGGCAGCCGCCGGCGAACTGCATGTGACCGAAGCCGCGGTAAGCCGCCAGATCCGATTGCTCGAAAGCGAACTCGGCGCGCGCCTCTTCGATCGACTGAACCGGCGCGTCGAGCTGACGCAAACGGGTGCCGGGTATTTCGCGTCGATCCGCGAAGCGTTCGACATCGTCGATGCATCCACGCGCCGCGCTTCGCGTCGCAAGTCGCGTCGCACCCTCGTGCTCGCGGTCGATCCCGGTCTCGCCGTGCGCTGGCTCATTCCGCGCATGCGCGGCTTTCGTGCGGCGTGCCCGGATATCGAGGTCGAGATTCATCCCTCGCTGCCACTCGTGCCCTTGCCGCATCCGGAAATCGACGCCGCCATTTTTTACGGTCGCGCGAACGATGCATCGTTGCGGCATGACTTCATGATGGACGTGACCGCGTTTCCGGTCTGCATCCCGGCCATGCTGAAGGGGCCGAACCCGTTGCGGCGGCCGGCGGATCTGGCAAACCGAATTCTGTTGCATGAAACGTCGACCGACTGGTGGGAGCGGTGGCTGGCGGCGGCCGGTTGCGTAGGCGTCAACGGCAAATCCGGAACGATCTATCACGACACGAACTTCGCGCTCGATGCGGCGGTGCTTGGCGAGGGCGTCGCCGTGGGCGACGATTGTCTGGCCTATGTCGATCTGAAGGCGGGACGGCTGGTGCGACCGTTCCCGCTCGCGCTGATTTCGGGCTCCTATTTTCTGATCTATCCGGGCGACGGCGCGACCGAGCGGCAGCTTGCGCCGTTCCGCGAATGGTTGCTGGCGGAATGTCGTCTCCACAATGCCGAGATCACAGACTATCGGGCCCGGTTCGAGATTGCGGACCGCCTCGAACCGGTCGATCGGTAATGTACCTCTGGTTCGGAATCCGGTCGATCGGGCGCGACCGGGGTCGATGGTCGGGCGCGAGCATCCTGCGGATCGCAATTGAGGGCGGGCGTCGATGAAGTTGACCGAGCGTTTCGAACTGATCGCCGGATTGGCATTGCTGGCGCTGCTCGCAGCCGGCTGCCTGGTCGTGCTGCTGCCGTTCATGTCGTCGATCCTGTGGGCGCTGATCCTCTGTTTCTCGACCTGGCCGATCTACACGCGCCTTCTCGCCTGGCTCAAGGGCCGCAGCACATTGGCGGCCACGCTGATGACACTGGCGGTCGCACTGGTGCTGGTGGTGCCGCTGATCTTTCTCGGTGCCTCGCTCGCCGATCATGTCGGCGGTGTGATCCAGGTGGTGCGGTTGCTGCTTTACGAAGGATTGCCGGAGCCGCCGGTCTGGCTGCTCGACTTGCCGCTGGTCGGCGGCGACCTGCACGACTATTGGGCCGATCTCGCGAGCAGCGAGACTGGTTTCCGCACTGCGGCCGAACCCTATCTGCTGCAGGCCCGCAACCGGGCGCTGACCAGCGGTGCGAGCATCGGGCAGGCCGCGATCGAACTGACGCTGAGCGTGCTGATCTGCTTCTTCTTCTATCGCG
>JBBDWX010000054.1:0-1235 GCA_040902665.1 Dongiaceae bacterium | reverse complement strand
ATCGCAAGCGCGACGGGCTGCTGCATCGCGACTCGCTCGCTTATCCCTATCTCGCGGGACACGGCTATGCCTGCCTGCGCATCGATCTGCGCGGCAGCGGCGACTCCGAAGGCACGATGCTCGACGAATATAGCGAGCAGGAACTGTCGGATCTCTACGAGGCGATCGAATGGATCGCGCGACAGAACTGGTGCAGCGGCCGCGTCGGCATGACCGGAAAATCCTGGAGCGGGTTCAACGCGCTGCAGGTCGCGGCGAAACAGCCGCCCTCGCTCAAGGCGATTATTCCCGTCCATGCCGCCGCCGACCGCTATGCCGACGACGTGCATTACATGGGCGGTGCCATGCTGCACGACAATTTCGCCTGGGCCTCGATCATGTATTCGCTGGAGGCGCTGCCGCCCGATCCGGCGGTGGTCGGGCCGGCCTGGCGTGCGATGTGGCAGCAACGGCTCGATGCGATGCGCTTCTGGTTGCGGCCCTGGATCGAACATCAGCGCCGCGACGAATACTGGCGCCGCGCGTCGGTGTGCGAAGACTATTCGAAAATCCGAATTCCGATTCTCGCGGTCGGGGGCTGGGAGGACGGTTACTCGAATACCGTGCCGATGTTGCTTGAAAGCTGTCGCGACATTCCGGTGCATGGGCTGATCGGCCCATGGGGCCACGCGTTTCCGTTCAATGCGGTGCCGGGACCGCAGATGGGTTACCTGCAGCACTGCCTGCGCTGGTGGGATCGCTGGCTGAAGGATATCGAGAACGGTATCGATCGCGAGCCAGGCTATCGCATCTGGATGAACGAGAGCTTCCGTCCCGATCCCGACGCGCGCGAACGCGTCGGGCGCTGGATCGTCGAAGACGGCTGGCCGTCGCCGCACATCCGGATGCGCCGCTTTCACTGCAATACGGCCGGGCTCGGCGACCATGCCGTCGACGGCTGGGACCGCGCGATCCGTTCGCCGGCGGATACCGGCACGACCCATCCCGAATGGTGCTCGAACGGCAATTGCAGCGCCGACATGCCCGCCGACCAGCGCGCGGACGATGCGAAATCGCTGACATTCGACAGCGCGCCGCTCGAGGCGCCGATCGAGATGTTTGGAGCGCCGATGGCGACGCTGACGATTTCGGCTGACCGGCCGCAGGCGAAGATCGGAGTCCGGCTTTGCGATGTGTGGCCCGACGGCGGGTCGTCGCGCATCAGCTTCATGCTGTTCAACCTGACCCATCGCGAC
>JBBDWX010000053.1:0-1245 GCA_040902665.1 Dongiaceae bacterium | reverse complement strand
TCTGCTTCATCAGCCGCGCCATCTCCTGATGCTGCTTCAGAAGCTTGTTCACCTCGGCGACGGTCGTGCCGGAACCGGCGGCGATGCGGCGTTTGCGCGAGGCCTTGATCAGATCCGGCTTGCGCCGTTCGCCGCGCGTCATCGAAGAGAGGATCGCGCGCTGGCGGCGGATCGCACCGTCATCGACCTTGTGCGTTGCCATCTGCTTCTGGATGTTCTTGACGCCGGGCAGCATGCCCGCGATGCCACCGAGCCCGCCCATCTTTTCGAGCTGGTCAAGCTGCTGGGCGAGATCGTCGAGATCGAATTCGCCCTTCTGCATCTTGCGCGCGATCTTTTCGGCTTCGTCGCGTTCGATCGTCTCGGCCGCGCGTTCGACCAGCCCGACCACGTCGCCCATGCCAAGAATGCGGCCCGCGATCCGTTCGGGATGGAACGCCTCCAGCGCATCGACTTTTTCGCCGGTGCCGATGAACTTGATCGGTGCGCCCGTGACCGCGCGCATCGAGAGCGCTGCACCGCCGCGCGCATCGCCGTCGACCCGGGTCAGCAGGATGCCGGTGACGCCGACTTGTTCCTTGAAACTCTGCGCGACGACAACCGCGTCCTGGCCGGTCATCGCATCGGCGACCAGCAAAGTTTCGGTCGGTTTCGTCGCATCGCCGATCGCCGCGATCTCGGCCATCAGATCGCCGTCGATATGGAGCCGGCCGGCGCTGTCGAGCAGCAGGATGTCGAAGCCGCCAAGCTTGGCCGTCGTCAGTGCGCGCTTCGCGATCGCAAGCGGCGGCTCGCCCGGTACGATGTTGAGCGTTTCGACGCCGGTCTGCTCGCCGAGCACGGCCAGCTGATGCTGCGCCGCCGGCCGCCGGGTATCGAGCGAGGCCATCAGCACGCGCTTGTTGTCGCGCGACGTGAGACGCAGCGCGAGCTTCGCGGTCGAGGTCGTCTTGCCGGAACCCTGCAAACCGACCATCAGCACGACGACGGGGGCCGGCGCGTTGAGATCGAGCGTTTCGCCCTCGCCGCCGAGTGCCTCGATCAGATTGTCGTGCACGATCTTGACGACCATCTGGCCCGGCGTGATGCTCTTCAGCACTGCCTCGCCGACCGCCGCCTCGCGTACCTTTGCGATAAAGTCGCGTGCGACCGGCAGCGCCACGTCGGCCTCGAGCAACGCGATGCGCACTTCGCGCAACGCCGCGTCGACGTCGGATTCCGCGAGTGCGCCGCGCCGCGTCAGGC
>JBBDWX010000052.1:0-1252 GCA_040902665.1 Dongiaceae bacterium | reverse complement strand
CAGCCGATCCGTTTGAAAAACTACGCCTGACCCAGGCAGCAACGAAGGCGTGGCAGGCAGGCGATCTCGCCGCGATCGGCAGCGCCGGCGCACCCGATCGCCCGGCCCGACCGCCGCGCCCCGAATTGCTGCGGCCCGGCGACATGCCAAGGCGCCGCGCCGGCGGCAGTCTTGCCAATCGGGTCGCGCTGCTGCATGCGCTCGCCCATATCGAACTCAATGCGATCGACCTCGCCTGGGACATGATTGCGCGTTTTGCCGATAAGGCATTGCCCCGAGCGTTCGCCGACGACTGGCTTGGGGTCGCCAGCGAGGAGGCGAAACATTTCGGCCTGCTGACCGCCCGCCTCGCTGAACTCGAAGCGCAATACGGCGATCTGCCGGCCCATGACGGGCTCTGGGAAGCGGCCGAGGCGACGCGCGGCGATCTCATGGCGCGGCTCGCCGTGGTGCCGCTGGTGCTTGAGGCGCGCGGACTCGATGTGACGCCGGCGATGATCGAAAGCCTGATCCGCGCCGGCGATGCAGCCAGCGCCGCCGTGCTGCAGACGATCTACGAGGAGGAAATCGGCCATGTCGCGATCGGCTGGCGCTGGTTCCGGCATGTCGCGATGGCGCGTGGGCTCGACCCCGACATCGCCTGGCCGGATCTGGTGCGGAAACATTTTCGCGGACGGTTGAAGCCGCCCTTTAACGACCCGGCGCGGCTCGCCGCCGGGTTTGCCGAGCCGCTTTACGCAGCGCTTGTCTGAGCGTCGGTTCGACCTTCATAGCCCGCCTTGGGCAATTCGCCGCAGACATAGCCCTGCGACATTCGCTATCTTGCGCCGCCGTCGCCCGGGGCATGCCGGGCTCCCTCACGCGAGTTTTCGATGCAACAGATGATTCCGGTTTTCCTCACCGTGTTCCTGGCCGAGCTTGGCGATAAGACCCAGCTTGCGACCTTGCTGTTCGCCGCGGACAAGGATCGCGACCCGTGGCTCGTCTTCCTTGCCTCTGCCGGTGCACTGGTGGTTGCCGCGGCAATCGGCGTGCTAGCCGGTGCGGCCGCTGCCAAGTATATCGACGGCATGCCGATCAAGCTGATTGCCGGGATCGGCTTCATCGTGATCGGGATCTGGACCATCTGGGGTCATTTCTCGAACGCCTGACACAACATTCGCAGGGGTTCCAAATATGAGTTCCAGCCCGATCGGGCTCACGCCCGGCGCCATCGAGCCATGGCCCGAAGAATTCCGCGACGTTGCCTTCC
>JBBDWX010000051.1:0-8138 GCA_040902665.1 Dongiaceae bacterium | reverse complement strand
CACTGGCAGTCGAACCCGACATCTGGTTCCTCGACGAACCGTTTTCTGCGCTCGATCCGCTGATACGCCGCGAGATGCAGGACGAGTTCCTGCGTCTTCAACAACTATTGCAGAAGACGATCGTCTTTATCACCCATGACTTCGACGAGGCGGTGCGACTGGCGGATCGCATTGGTATTATGAACGATGGCCATCTGGTTCAGCTCGATACACCGGAGCAAATGGTCCTCCATCCTGCCGACGATTATGTTGCCGCATTCACGAAAAACGCGCCACGCGACCGGATCGTCTCTGTCGCAGCAGTTATGGAGCCGCTACCAGTGGGCGTGTCGATCGATGATGGCTCCGGCGTGCCGCACGACGCTAAACTGATCGAGGTTGCGCCCCGTGTGCTCGGTGGCGATGTGCCGCTAACAGTCGTGGACGAATTGGGCAAACCGATCGGCATCCTGACGCGGCCGTCGCTCGTCAAAGTCCTGTACGGCAGTTCGCAGAAATGACCGACGCCGTCCACATTATGCCGGTGGAGCGCCAACGAAGCTTCGGGATTCCGGGACGCAGGAGCCTGGCATGGTGTCTGATCGCGGTGCTGGTCGCCGGCATTTTGGCTCCGGAACTGCAGGAACGTTACGAAATTGCGATGCGATGGCCGGATTCATGGATCCTTCCGTTCCAGCAGTGGCTGACAAATTTCTTCTTCTGGCTGGGAAATGAGGCCGGAATCGGTCCCGTCCGTGTCCGCGATGTGACACGGTTCATTTCTGCGGGGATGGCGCTGCCGCTCGATCTGACCGAGGGCCTGCTCTATCGCGGCATTCCCGAATGGCACATTCAACCGCTGCCTTGGATCGGCGTCGTCGCAGGCGTGACGATTCTGGGTCACTGGGTTGCCGGGCTTCGCCTCGCGGTCTTCTGCGGTGTCGCGACAGCGTATCTGGCGGTCTTCGGCCTTTGGAGCGATGCCATGCGCACGCTGTCGATCGTGCTGGTGTCCGTACCTGTTGCTGCAATTGTCGGCCTGTTGCTTGGAATCTGGGCGACGCGATCCGTGCGGGCCGAGCGGGTGCTTAGTGGCGTGTTCGATGTCATGCAGGCGACGCCGCACATGGCCTATCTTGCACCCGTCGTCGTGTTGTTCGGATTCGGCCAGGTTCCCGCGATGATGGCGACCGTCATTTTCGCCATGCCGCCGATGGCACGCTGCACCATTCTCGGAATCCGAACGGTCTCTTCGGAGATCATCGAATCCGGCCAGATGTCGGGCTGCACGCCACGCCAGCTTCTCTGGAAGGTCCAGCTGCCCGCCGCACACCAGACGCTGATGCTCGGCCTCAATCAGGTCGTCATGCAGACCCTGGCAATGGCGGTGATTGCCTCGCTCGTTGGAGCATCGGGCCTTGGTCAGAAGCTGCTGTTTTCACTGCAACAGCTCTATATCGGCAAGGCCGTGGAGCAGGGCATTGCAATTGTTCTCATTGCGATCGTGCTCGACCGTCTGACGCATGCCTATGCTTATCGACCACCCCAGTATCAGGGTGAACGCCGGGCATACTGGCACCGGCACAGCCATCTGGTGGCCTTCGTCATTGCGATGGCTGTCAGTATCCTTGCCGCGCGATTTCTACCCTTTGTATTGACATTGCCGGATTCGGCCACGGTGTCATTTGGCGGTACGCTGGACGGCTGGGTTCGCTGGTTCTCCAAGTCCGCTCATCCATACATCCAGCCGGTTCGCGATTGGATAACGGTGGCACTACTGCTGCCATTGCGAAATTTCTACCTGGCACTGCCCTGGCCCGTGGTGCTGGGCGCGCTGGCGTACGCAGGATGGCGCCTGGGCGGCACGCGAGTCGCTGTGCTTGCGGCGTCACTGACCGCGCTCATCGGCATCTTCGGATTCTGGACGCCGGCGATGATGACCCTTTACCTGGTTACCGCGGCCGCAATTCTGTGCGTTCTGATCGGCGTGCCACTCGGCATTTGGTGTGCCCGGTCGAAACGAGCAGCGCGCGTTATTCTGGCAGTTTGCGACACGCTGCAAACCTTTCCGTCGTTTATATATCTAATTCCGGTCATTATGTTGTTTCAGGTTGGCGATCTGTCGAACATTGTCGCCATCATTGCCTATGCGTCGGTGCCGGCGATCCGTTACACCTATCTCGGCATCATGCGCATTCCGCATGTCACAATTGAGGCAACGATCTCCAATGGCTGCACGTCGTTGCAGCGCCTGTTCAAGGTGGAACTTCCGATCGCGATGCCTGAGATCATGCTTGGAATCAATCAAACCATTATGATGTCGCTGGCAATGACGGCGATCACCGCCTTGATCGGTTCCCGCGATCTAGGTCAGGAGATTTACAAGGCACTGCCTGGTGCCGACACCGGGCGCGGGGTCCTGGCCGGTCTTTGCATCGCATTTATCGGAATTATTGCCGACCGCCTGATTGGGGCGTGGGCGGTCCGCCGCAAGCGCGAACTTGGCCTTCTTGCGTAGAAACCGAGTCGCGGGTCGCCGGGAATGCGGCCGCTAGATCCGACCGCGGCTTGCGCCATGCCAAACGGCAATAAGTAATCGGTTTAACGGCCGAATCGGCGCATACCCCCGATGCTATACGAACGGTATGGTGCGCAATCTCCTTGCGCGTCTTCACAAAAATCTCACAACGCATATCCGTCTTCCCAATTGTCAAACCGGTTGCCGGCGCCGGACACTGTCTCATCGAGCCGGATCGGCATCGATTCCCGCGCAGCGACGGAGAGTTTTATGGCCGCTTCCCCCGATCGGGCCGAGAAACGCAAAGCCCTGCAGACGCTGTCGCGCCGTGCCGCCCTTACGCGCCTCGGTTTCGCCTCGACGGCGGTTTACATGGTGCCGGTTCTGGCCACATTGAGCGATGCGCGGGCGTCTGCGGCTTCGCAGAGCCGCGCTTCGTACGATCTGCAGCACGGTTCCAGGCCTTCGAACAGTGCGCCGTCTGCGAGTAACGCCAGCGGGCCGAGTGTCTGATCCGACTATTTGGGGTCGTTACCGCAGTGTGGCCCGACGATACGTCCTCTAACCCGCCATACAGAAATGGCGACCGACCGGACACGGCCATGCATGGAACCAGCGCCAGCGACATCAGGCGATCGAAGTCTATCGGCTGCAATTCGGTCGGCGGCGCCCGGCCATGAGTGCGGGCGCTCGCGCAATCCCGAGCGTTGCAACAGACCGGTCAGCTTGCCGGCTACTGCGGTTTGCCAATCTGTCGCGCCCGATTGCTTTCGTCGACAGCGATGCGGTCGCCGATATTCTTTTGTGTCTGTTGCGCGGCTGGCCGCTGGCTGCAGACCAGCAGGAACTTGTCAACGGCGATGCGATCGTGACCGTTCGCTCCGAACCAACTGGGTTCCGCATCGAATGCGGTTGGAGCCAGGGTGTCCGTAACCTGCCGGATCCGGTCGACGCCGCTTGCGCGCTGATTGCTGAACTGATCCAGGCATTACTGGCGGAACAACGCGAACGGCTTTGCCTGCATTCGGCGGCGGTGGAGATTGCCGGTCGCCTGGTGGTGTTCCCCAGCGACTATCGAGCCGGCAAGAGCAGTTTTGTCGTCGCGCTCGCGGCTCAGGGCCTGCGCGTTTTCTCGGACGACGTCCTGCCGCTCACCGCGCGAGGCGACGGGGTCGCTCCCGGCCTCGCGCCGCGGCTGCGGCGGCCGCTGCCGGCGGATATGAGCGCCACGCTGCGATCGTTTGTCGAAGACCATCGTGGTCCGACCAGCCCAGGATATCGATATCTCGATCTCGATTCCAAACGTCTCGCGAGCTTCGGCGAAGCGGCCCCGATCGGTGCATTCGTGCTGCTCGAACGCGAGGAAGGTGCCGAGACGCGGCTCACCGATACCAGCGCCGGCGAGGTATTGCGGCGGCTCGTGCTACGAAACTTTGCGCGTGGGGTGCCGGCGCCGGTCATACTTGAAAGGTTACGCGCACTGGTCGAAGGCGGGCCGCGCTATCGGCTGCGTTATTCCCGGGCAGAAGACGGCGTGGCGCTGCTGCTTCGTGTGGCAGAAACCTGGCGTGGTCGACCAGCGGCCCATAGCGTCGCGACGGCGCGGGGCCCGACGCTGGCCGTACCTGCGGTGACAGTTCCGACGGTGCCCCAGGGCTGTCTTCAGCAGCATCCCGCCGTGGCCGAGCTGACGGTCGATCAGGAAGCTTTCCTTACCGATCCGAGCGGTTGGAGCATTCACTATCTCAATCCGCTGGGCGCCGCCTTGTGGCGACTGTTTGTGCAGCCGATGTCGGTCGCCGATGCTGTGGAAATACTTCATGCGGCGTTTCCCGATCGGTCGCGCAGTCAGCTCGCGCGGGATGTCGGTCATTGGATCAATCAGGTGCGAGCGCAGGGATTCCTGATTTCGGGCGACGATCCGGTTGGAGTGGACGGAATGTCTCAGTCACCGCTGCTGAGCGCCTGATAGGCGGCGAGCGCTCGCTCGCGGGCCCGCTTGTGATCGACGATCGGCTTCGGATAGGTCGCGCCCAGGGCAATGCCGGCCCTGTCCAGTACGGGCGCCGGCGCTTCCCAGGGCGCATGAATATGCTCCGTCGGCAGCTTTGCCAGCTCCGGTACAAAGCGGCGCACATAGGTGCCGTCAGGATCGAACTTCTGTCCCTGCAGCACCGGATTGAAAACCCGGAAAAAGGGTGCTGCATCGGCACCGGAGCCGGCGACCCACTGCCAGCTCGCTGCATTCTGTGCGAGATCCGCGTCGACCAGCGTGTCCCAGAACCATTTTTCACCGATGCGCCAGTCGATCAGCAGATCCTTGATCAGGAACGAGGCCGCGATCATGCGCACGCGGTTGTGCATCCAGCCGATCTGCCAGAGCTCGCGCATGCCGGCATCGACAATCGGATAGCCGGTCAGGCCGCGCTGCCATGCTGCGAGGCCCATCGCATCGTCGCGCCACGGGAAGCCGTCGAAGCTGCGCTTCCAGTTGACGTCGGGCAGATCGGGCCAGTGATAGAGCAGGTGATGGGTGAACTCGCGCCAGCCCAGTTCACGCAGGAACGATTCCGCGGCGGAGTCAGTACCGTCGGACGCCGCCGCATGCGTCGTGATGGCGTGCCAGATCTGGCGCGGTCCGATCTCGCCGAAATGCAGATGCGGCGACAGGCGCGAGGTGCCGACAAAATCGGGCCTGTCGCGGCCGGTGCGATAATCCGCCAGAGTATCGTCGATAAACGCGTTCAGGCGCTCTTTGGCGCCACATTCACCGGGCTGCCACGCATCGCGCAGCCCCCGGGTCCAGTCGGGCTTCGCTGGTTTGAGTGCCCAATCGGCAAGCGTTTCAGAGCCGGGCCAGGCCGCGGGCGACGGAAGCGATTTCGGAATGCTCGGCAATACCGCGCCCTTGGGTAGCGCGCGGATCGCGCGCCAGAACGGCGTGAACACCTTGTAGGGTTGGCCCTGCTGCGTCTTCACCGTCCATGGTTCGTGCAGCAAGGCTGCATTAAAGCTTTGTGCATCGATTCCGGCTGCCTGAAGCATCGCCTTTATGCGTTTGTCGCGTGCGATCGCGGCGGGTTCGTAGCAGCGATTCCAAAAGACCGCGCCGGCGCCGGTCTCGCGCAGCACGGCCGCCAGCGTGTCGGCCGCATCGCCCGTGCGCAGGATGAGCCGGGCCCCGTGTTCTTGCAGTGCGATGTCGAGGGTTGCGAGACTCCGATCGAGCCACCAGCGCGAAGCACCGCCCGGTACCCGCCCGTCCTGGTATGCCAGAATGTATACCGGAAGCACGGGTTCGCCGGTTGCGATGGCTGCGACCAGTGCCGGGTTGTCGGCGAGGCGAAGATCCTGCCGGAACCAGACGATAACCGGCGCGTCGGTCATTGGTGGCATTCAGCCATCGCGGGCGCCAAACAGCACACGCGAATCGAAGCGATGCAACCGCTCGCGGCCGATCAGATCGATACGGAAGCCGCGCGGGAATAGATTGCGGATCGCCGGATCGCCGACATCGAGCCCGCCGGTATAGGCACCGAAGGCCGGCAGAACGAGCCGTGCGCCATCGTGCACGAAACAGCGGCCGGTCACTGTTCGCCCGCGCCAGTTTACCCCGGCGCGGGGATGGTAATGGCCCGAGATCTCGCCGGCTGCGTTAGACGGTGTCTTTCGGCTGCCCGATGGTTGCGCCGCGACCCGCGCCGCATGGCGGAACGACAACGGCCCCTCGACCCATTCGGCCAGCACGCGGCCGCCGAGGCCGTGTGGATGCGGATCGTGATTGCCCTCGATCCAGATCCAGTCGCGCTTGCCCATCAGGGCGGCGAGGCGTGCGCGATCGTCCGGTGCGATGCGCGCGACCGCGTCGCCATCGTGCAGGCTGTCGCCGAGGCTGACGATCCGCGTTGGTGCAAGGCGCGCGACGACCGCTGCCAGGCGGGTGAGCGTCTCGGTCGTATCGTAGGGCGGCAGCAGGCGTCCGCTCGGTGCATAACTCGAACCTTTCTCGAAATGCAGGTCGGCAACGATGAGGGTCGCACGACCCGGCCACCACAAGGCACCCGACGGATCGGCTTCGAGTTCGGCGCCGTTGATGGTGATGGCAACGCTCACAGCGGCAGCTCCGGCACGGGATCGTCGTCGGTGAACTCCGCCATCGCCTCGGCAATCAGCGTCGTCGCGGCCTCGTCCATCAGCTCGTCGAGCGCCGCCCCATAGACCGATTCCTTGCCGATCTCGAGCAGCACCGGCACCGCAAGGGGCGAGAGCCGGCGCAGACGGCGATGGCGGATCTTGCCCTCGACCCGCGTCAGCAGATCGGCGAGACGGCGCACATCGGTCAACCCACCGGCCGCATCGGCCCGCGTCGCGCGCAGCAGGATATGCTGCGGGTCGTGGCGGCGCAGCACGTCGTAGATCAGGTCGGAATTGAAGGTCACCTGCTTGCCGGTTTTCTTCTCGCCCGGATGGCGGCGCTCGATCAGCCCCGCGATCACCGCGACATTGCGGAAACTACGCCGGAGCATACTCGATTCGTCCATCCACGCCTCGAGATCGTCGCCCAGCATGTCGGGCGCGAACAGTGCGACCATGTCCGGCACCGGCTTCAGGCTCCAGACGGCGAGTACATAGTCGGTCGCGACGAAGCCGAGCGGATGGAAATCCGCGCGCTCCATGCGCCGCGTCAGCAGCATGCCGAGCGTCTGGTGCGCATTTCGGCCCTCGAAGCAATAGGCGACCAGAAACTCCTTGCGGCCGCGCGGGAATGTTTCGACCAGCAGCCCGCCTGGTTCCGGCAGTTCGGAGCGACGCCGCTGGATCTCGAGCCATTCCTGCACGGCCGGCGGCAGCGTGCGCCAGCGCCCCGGTTCGGCCAGCAGATTGCGTACGCGCCCGGCCAGCATCGTGGTGAGCGGCAGGCGGCCGCCGGCATAGGCCGGCACCTTGGGGTCGTCGCCCTTGCCGCGCGTCACCTCGACATGGAGCTCGCGGATGCCCTCGTAGCGCAGCATCTCGCCGGCGAAGATGAAGCTGTCGCCGGGCACGAGGCCCTGAACGAAATACTCCTCGATCTCACCGAGCACACGGCCGCGCCGGAATTTCACGCGCAGCATCGGCTGCTCGACGATGGTGCCGGCATTCATGCGATAACGCCGCGCAAAGAGAGGGGAGGCGATGGCGTAACGGCCCTGATCGTCGCGGACGAGCCGATGCCATTGCTCGTAACGGCGCAGTGCATAACCGCCGGTCGCAACGAAATCGAGCACGTCGTCGAAATCGCGGCGTGCAAGCGCGGCATAGGGCGCCGCCCGCGTCACCTCTTCATAGAGTTCGTCCGCATCGAACGGCACCTGGCAGGCCATGCCGGTGATATGCTGCGCCAGCACGTCGAGCCCGCCTGGCTTCGGCGGGTCGCCGTCGAGTTCGCCGGCCTTGACCGCTTCGAGGGCGGCACGGCATTCGAGCACTTCGAACCGGTTGGCAGGAACCAGCAACGCGCGGCTCGGCTCGTCATGGCGGTGATTGGCGCGGCCGATGCGCTGCAGGAGACGGCTTGCGCCTTTGGGGGCACCGATCTGGATCACCAGATCGACGGCGCCCCAGTCGATCCCGAGATCGAGCGAGGATGTCGCGACGACCG
>JBBDWX010000050.1:0-1263 GCA_040902665.1 Dongiaceae bacterium | reverse complement strand
GAGGTGAACAAGCTTCTGAAGCAGCATCAGGAGATGGCGCGGCTGATGAAGCAGATGGGCAAGCTCGGCAAGAAAGGCCTGATGCGCTCGGGCCTCGGCGCCCTGTTTGGCGGTGGCGGCATGCCCGGCGGCGGAGGCATGGGTGGCGGCATGGGTGGCGGTATGGGCGGTGGCAATACCGGCGGCAGTTTGCCGCCCGGATTCAAGCCTGGCGGAAACCGATGATCGCGCATCTTTCCCTTGGCGTTGCCGATCTCGAACGTGCGCGCCGCTTCTACGATGCCGTGCTGCCGACGCTCGGCTATGCCCGCGTCTACGAGGTCGATGGCGGTCACGGTTACGGTGCGAAGCCGGATACGCCGGTCTTCTGGATCAACCTGCCGCTCGACGAAAGCCGCGCGGTCGCCGCGAGCAACGGCACCCATGTGGCCTTCGCGGCACCGAGCCGCAAATCGGTCGACGAATTTCATGCAGCCGCGTTGCACCATGGCGCCAGGGACAATGGCAAGCCGGGCCTGCGCGACTACTCGCCAACTTATTACGCCGCGTTCGTGTTCGACCCGGATGGGCACGCGATCGAGGCGGTCTGTTTCGAACCGGAATGACCCGCAATCAGACGTACGAATTCAATCGAAAAGGAGTGACTGTAAAATGTCGTTGAAAATCCGCATGGCGCGCGCCGGCGCCAAGAAGCGTCCGTTCTATCACATCGTGATCGCCGAATCGCGCAGCCCGCGCGACGGTCGATTCATCGAACGCATCGGCAGCTACAATCCGATGCTGCCGCGCGGCGATGCGAATCGCGTCATGCTGAAAGAAGATCGCGCGAAACATTGGCTCTCGAACGGTGCGACGCCGTCCGAACGCGTCGCCTATTTCCTCGCCGAGAAGGGCCTCGGCGAAAAGCCGAAGCAGCGCGTGCAGACGACCAAGCAGCTGCCCAAGGCGAAGGCGCAGGAACGGGTGAAGGCCGCGGAAGATGCGAAGGTCGCAGCCGAGGCCGCGAAGAAGGCCGAACAGGCTGCTGCTGTCGAAGCGGCCGCCGCCGCTGCCGCCGCCGCGGAAGCCGCCGCCGCAGCGCCGGCTGAAGAAGCCCCGGCCGAGGAAGCCCCAGCCGAGGTAGCCCCAGCCGAGGAAGCCCCGGCCGAAGAGCCGGCCGCCGAAACGCCCGCTGCCGAAGCCGGTGGGGCCGAAGAACCGGCCGCGAGTTGAGCGCGAACGCGGCGGCTTGCTGACGGGTTGCGATGATGGCAGAGCGCGTGC
>JBBDWX010000049.1:0-8198 GCA_040902665.1 Dongiaceae bacterium | reverse complement strand
CTGCGATCGCCGTCATCGCCAATCCGTTCGCCGGGCGCTATGTCGAGGATCTCTCGGATCTGATCGAGATCGGCGAGGAACTCGGCGCGCTATTGGGCGAGCGCGCCGTCGCGGCGCTCGGTATCGCCGGCGACAAGGCCGAAAGCTACGGCAAGGCGGCTGCCGTCGGCGAGAACGGCGAACTCGAGCATGCCGCTGCGATCCTGCATCCCAAACTCGGCGCGCCTTTGCGCAAGGTGCTCGGCAAGGGCGCTGCACTCGTGCCCTCGTCGAAGAAGCGCGGCGGGCCCGGTGTCGCGCTCGACATTCCGCTCGGCCATAAGGATGCGGCCTATGTGCGCAGTCATTTCGACGGCATGGAAGTACGCATCGCCGACGCGCCGCGCGCCAACGAGATCGTTGTCGCCGTTGCCGTCACCGACAGCGGGCGACCGCTGCCGCGCGTCGGTGGGCTCGCGAAAGGCGAGATCAAGGGCGAGGACGGCCTGCGGTGAGCGAACGTGCCGCGCGCAAACTGATTTCGGACCTGAGCGCATCCGACGTCGCAGATCCGGGCGCAGCGCGGCGCGATCCGGCAGCGGCCTATCGCCTGGACGATCAGATCGGTTTCCTGCTGCGCCGCGCGACGCAGCGCCATCTCGCGATCTTTGCCGCGGGGATGGGCGCCGGCAGCCAGGGCGACGGCCGCGATCTCACGCCGATGCAGTGGGCGGCACTGGCCAAGCTCGACGAGATGGGCGCCACGCCGCAGAACCGGCTCGGCCGTCTGACGGCAATGGACGGTGCAACGGTCAAAGGCGTGGTCGACCGGCTGTTCGAACGCGGCCTGATCGAAACACGGGCCGATCCGGCCGATCGTCGCCGACGGGTCGTCGTTCTGACGCACGAGGGCGCGCGGCAGGTGGCGCAGGCACGATCCGCGGCCGCCGCCATCACCGAGGCGACGCTCGCACCGCTTGCCGTTTCCGAGCGTGCGACGCTGCTTGCGCTGTTGCGGAAGCTGGCCTAGCGGCGCAGCCTTTTATGCGATCTCCGGCAGTCTTGTCGCCGGCGGGGTGTTCCGGCTGCGGCCCGAGCGCACGACACCGTCGATGATCGTCATGCCCACGCCCGGCAGGTCGCCGAGCGCGATGCTTGCGAGCAGATCCTTGCCGGCCGAATGCTGCGCCCTGTCCATCAGCACGAAATCCGCCGCGCGGCCCGTCTCGATCAGCCCGCAATCGAGCGATCGCATGCGTGCGGTGTTGCCGGTCGCAAAGCAGACCGCGATTTCCGCCGGAATGTCGCCGAGCGAAGACAGCATCGCGATCATGCGCAAGATGCCGAGCGGCTGCACGCCGGAGCCGGCCGGTGCATCGGTGCCGAGGATGACGCGCTCGAGCTCGCCCATCTCCTTCGCCGTGCGTAATGTAAAGAGCGCGGCGCGCTCGTTGCCATTGTGCACGAGCTCGAGCCCGCGCTTGCAGCCCTCGCAGATGCAGCGGATCTGATCGTCCGGCAAGGCGGTGTGCCCGCCATTGATATGGCCGACCACGTCGGTATCGGCCTCGAGCACGACATCCTTGTCGATGAGGCCGGAACCGGGGATCGACGGGCCGCCGGTATGGATCGTGCTCTGGATGCCGTATTTACGCGCCCAGGCGACCATCCGTCGCGCGTTCGGCCCGTCCTTGACGCCGCCGAGCCCGACCTCGCCGAGATATTTCACACCCGCCGCACCCAGTTCGCGGAAATCGTCCTCCGTCATGCCCATCTCGATCACCGGCGCGCCGCCATGCACCTTGACGCCGCTCGGGCGGAACGCATCGAACATGCGCTGCGCCGTGATCGCGAGCGCCTTGACTCCGACGATGTCCTTCGGGCGGCCCGGCATATGAACCTCGCCGGCCGAGATCATCGTGGTGACGCCGCCATGCAAACAGGAATCGATCCAGCCGATCTGGTTCTGCCGCGGCGTCCAGTCGCCCGCGACCGGATGCACATGGCTGTCGATCAGGCCGGGCGCGAGCGCAATGCCGTTCGCATCGATCGTCGTCGCAGCGCCCTCGAGATCGAGTTCTTTTGCACGACCGATCGCGGCAATTTTCCCGTCGATCGCGACAACCGTGTCGGCATCGAGAATCGGCCGGCCGAGATCGCCCGAGAACAGCAATCCGATATTGCGGACGACGAGTTTGCCGGATGCAACATTGCCTGCGGCGGGTTCGGCTGGCATCGCCGGCTCCTTTGTCTGCGGCATCCGCTCGGCGATCGGCGGACGGGATCACGATAGACAGTAGGCAGGCCCTACCACTCACGGCAAGGCGCACCGCCGGGCTTTCGTTTCCCCGGCTCGCACGATCCGGGTCAAACGGAGAACCGGACCTCGAGAAGGAAGTTAAGCAGCCGGTTCTTCCAGCGAAGGCAGACCGGTAATGGCGGCATGGCCGAGCGAGAGCTGGGTTATCAGCCCGCCACCCGGGCGGCCGACCTGTCCAGCCTCGTATATGAAGGCGAAGGCCTCTTCGGCCTGCACTTCGGTGACGACAACGGAAAGGATATCGACCTCGGCCATTTCGCTGCCGGTTATCGTATCCAGCATGCTGCTGGCGCGGCCATGACCGTAATGAAAGGCGGAGAGTTGGAGCCGTTCATACAAACCGTTCGCAACCTCGTATGCGATGCCACGCGGGAGGTATGCGACGACGAGCTTGTACCCAGCCGGATCGTTCATGGCCGGTCGGACCCGGCGCCACGTCGTGCAAGGCGATCCAGCACATCCGGCGGAATGTACGTTGCCGCTTTCTCGAGCGGCGTCACATACATGATGCCGATACCCGGCGTATCGAGATTGCCGGCCAGATACATGCTGTTGAAGATCCGATCGACCTGCTCGCTCGACACCACGATGTTGATGACTTCCTTTTCGACGTCGACAGCAACGCCAAGAATGCCGAGCCGCTCGCGCACGCCGGATCCGCGCCCGAAATGGATCGTTGCACCCTGCGCGCCCGACGACTTGGCCGCCTCGACCATGGCATCGGCCATGCCGCGCTGAACGATGCAGGTGATCAGCGCAACATCGGTCAGGACCGTGATTTCTCTCATGGCTTCTCGTTCGCCTCAGCTACACTTGGTTCCTGTCTGGTCCGGCGCGCAGACTTGATCTTGAGCGCCAGGCCGAACGCCTGAACAGCGATAATCGGACAAATCGACGCCATCGCGAGGATGCCAAAGCCCTCGGTCACCTGCATCGCGTCGCCAAAACCCAGCCCCATGGCCAGCACCAGCGGGACGGTGACCGGCCCCGTCGTGACACCGGCGCTGTCCCACGCAATGTTTACAAACTCTTCGGAGGAGAAGATCGTCATGAGCATGGCAATGGCATAGAGCGGCAGCAACAGGCCACCGAGAGGCAGTTCGAAGGCAATCTTGGCCACGCCGAGCACCAGGCCAAAGGCAACACCGATCGAGACGGCATACATCAGCGAGCGCTTGCGGAACGCGCCGTTGGTCAGGCTTTCGACCGTGGTGCCGAGCGCATTGAGCGCCGGCTCGGCCAGCGTCGCACCGAATCCGAGAAGCCACGCGAACAGCAGCGCGACGCCGATCCCCACAATGTAAGGATAAAGCGGCGATCCGAAGACCGTCTCCAGATACGTGAAGGCAGCGGGCACCATGCTCCCCGACTGGCCGCCCAGACTCGAAAGGCCAAATGTCAGGCCGAGGTTGAAGACGATCATGCCAAGCAGCGCCAGCGTGATGCCGTAAGCGACAACACCGCCCTGCGACAGCCGTTCGCGCAACAGAACCCGCATGACGAGATAGAGAAAGGCAATCAGCGGCAGGATGGCGCGCAGCCCGGCGACGATTTCGCTCCCGGGCGATCCTTCCATCCAGGTCGGTGTCGAGGTTTCCGCCGACACCGCTGTTGCTGCCGATACGATCGCTTCCGGCGACTGGGTGGTCGAAACCCAGAGCGTCAGCAACATGACGCCAAGAACCGGAAACAGCGACGCCAGCGTCACGATGCCGAACCCGGACAACGAGGATTCGCTCTTGCCGGCTGCCGCGGCAATGCCGATGCCGAGCGCCAGCACCAGCGGCACCGTGATGGGGCCGGTGGTGACGGCACCGCTATCCCAGGCGACGCCGATCGTGGTGGTGAGTTGCTCGTCGGTCATGAAATAAGCTGTCAGCGCCAGCGTCGGGACCAGGACGAGAAAGATCAGCGGCTTCAAGCTCCATCCGTAGATGAAGCGGATCGTGCCGAGCACGGCTGCAATGCCGACACCGGCGCCGACGACCAGCACCAGCGTATCGCTCCATTGGTTGAGCAACAAATGGAGATAGGGCGCCCGCGCGACATCGACGATTGAGCCGGCTGCCTGCAGGGCGCCGATGGCCGGCTCGGCAAAAGTTGCACCGACACCGAGAATGAAGGCGACAACCAGGACCACGGGCAGACGCTGACGCTTCGGCAACCGATTGCCGATGGCCTCGGCAAACGGCATGACACCGAGACCGAGCCCCTCCATGAACAGCATCAGACCGAGAATGACGGCAAGCAATCCCGCCAGAATGGCAAAACTGTCATCCACCTGCTGGCGCAGTACGACAAGCTGGAACAGGGCGAGATACACGGCCAGCGGCACGACGGCGCGCACCTGGGCCCAGAAACGAACGCTTACATAAGGTGCGAGCAATCGATACACATCGATCTTTCGCAGGCGCAAGCGCCCCGGTTTGGATTGCGCCGATTGCCCGGCTTCGATCTGTGCGGCCGAAGGGGTCAGCTCATTGTAGCTGACCTGCCGCTGGCGCAGCGCGGCCTCGCGCTGGAAATCGCCGAACCGCGCACGCTTTATCGGCTCTCCAGCATCCATAAAATTCCCCGGCGCTGAGACCATCCTGCGGAATCACCGTCTATGTAAGCATTTGTGCGGCCCCGGCGAAAGGCCGGTCCAGCGGATGGTTATCTGGCCATAAACCGCCGCACCAGCGCGTTGAATTCGTCCGGCATCTCCCAGAAAACCATATGGCTGGTCGGCAGCGATTCGTAACGCGCGTTGGGCATCCGCGCGGCAAGGCGCTGCGAGAGTGCCGGCCGCGTGAGGATGTCGTGTTCGCCGGCGATCACCAGAGCGGGCTGCACGATCTCGTGGGCGCGTTCGAGCGTGTGATGCTTGAGACAGGCATGGCCTGCATCGACAATGCCCTGCAAGCGCGGCGCCGGCGTTGCGAGAAAGGTCGCGACGGTGCCCGGATTGCGCAGCAGATAATCCGGGCAGTGGCAGAACAGCAGCAGGCTCTCGACCAGATGGCGCGGCTGGTTGCTTTGGGCGAGCGAGACCCAGTGGCCGATCAGCGCCGCAAAAAACGGATCCTGCTCGGCCCAGCTGTTGGTGACGACGAGCCGATCGATGTCGGCAGGATGACGCAACGCCCATTGCTGGCAGATGGCGCCCCCCATCGACGAGCCGACCGCGACCACCGGATCGAGACCGAGATGGCGCACGACATCGTGCGCATCGTCGGCCATCTGTTCGGTCGTGTAGGGGCCAAGCGGGGCCGAGCTTTCGCCGATGCCACGATTGTCGAAGGCGACAACCAGATGGTCGCGGGCGAATTCGGGGATCTGCGCCGTCCAGCTCGTTCGGTCGTCGCCGAGGCCCGCAACGAACACGATCGGGCGCCCGGCGCCGTACAGCTCATAGACCAGATCGGCGCCGCCCGTGGTGCGGATCGTGCCGCGTTTCGCTGTCGTCATGATCTTGCCCCTCTTCGGTCTCGGGCCCGCCCGGTCAACGCTGCGGGATGGCGTTGGCCAGAGCCGCCGCCTTCGCGATGATCTCGTCCTGATGCGGGTAGAGCTGGTGGCCGCCGCAGGTATCGATGAACGCTGCAAACACGTCCTCGATGTCGGTCGGGATGCCGGATAGCTCTTCCATCACCGCGAGGCCGCAGAACGGCACATAGGCCGCCGAATAGCCGCCTTCGTGCGACAGCACGAGCCGTCCGCCGCAGAGTTCGTCGGCAAGTTCCAGCATGATCTGCGTCAGTTTCCGATAGGTGCTCGATGTCACCATCATGCGGCCGAGCGGATCGTAGATCGATCCGTCGAAGCCCGAGGCGATATAGATGATCTCGGGACGGAAGCGCCGCAGCGCCGGCGCCACGACGCGCTCGAAGGTCGCGATATAGGGATCGCGACCGCAGCCGGGCGGCAGCGGCACGTTGATATTGTAGCCCTTGCCTGCACCGTCGCCGGTCTGATGGATATGCCCCGAATCCGCCGGATACCAGTTATCCTGATGGATCGAGATGGTGAGTGCCTCGGCATCCTCGTAGAAGATCTTCTCGGTGCCGTTGCCGTGATGCACGTCCCAGTCGACGACCGCGATGCGCCGGATCCCGTGCGCCCTGCGCGCATGATGCGCGGCGATCGGAATATTGGCGAAAATGCAGAAGCCGCGGCCGCGATCCGGTTCGGCATGATGGCCCGGCGGGCGCACCAGCGCATAGCCGTTGTCGATCTTGCCGGTCATCACCGCATCGGTCAGCGCGATCGCACCGCCGGCAGACAAAAGCGCAATCTCGAAACTGCCGGGTCCGAAGGGCGTCGTCTCGCCCGCGTCGCCGCCGCGATCGGCGGAGAGCGACTTGATGCGCGCAACATAGTCGCGCGTATGAACGCGCAGTACCTCTTCTTCCGTCGCCGGACGCGGCCTGACGTCGACCAGCCCGTCGAGCAGGCCCGACACTTCCAGCAGGTTGCGAAAGCGCCGCTTGGTTTCGGCATTTTCCGCATGCTCGCCCGGCTGCACCTTCAGCCCCGCCGGGTAAAAGATCGCCGCACTGCCGGTATCGTGCCACATATAGAGTTCGTGGCTGAGGAATCCCGTTTTTCTGGTCATGGTTGTCTGTCCCGTTGCGATGTCGATCCGGCGTCGAGCGAAACACGCCGCCCCCGTCGACGTTCAAGCGGCGCCGTTCAACCGGCGCTGTTCGCCTCGGCCGATGAAGCCGGTTTCTTCGTGGCACGCCCGAACAGGCGTGCGATCGCGTCTGCGATGCCGCGCGGCCAGAGCAGCAGGAAGACGATGACCGTGCCGCCGACCGCCATCGTCCGCCATTGCGGATAATCGCGCATGAACTCGCTCAAGACCATCAGCAGCGCGCAGCCGAGGATCGGGCCCCAGCGCGTGCCCATGCCGCCGACGACGATCATCGCGAGCAGCAGCATCAGCGTGCCGAAATCGAAACCGGTGGCATCGACCAGACCGAGATAGGTGCCGTAGAACGAGCCGGCGACGCCAATGAAGAACGAGGTCAGCGTGAAGACGATGAGCTGATAGCGATACCGGCTGATGCCGATCGCACCCGCATAGCCCTCGGAATCGCGCAATGCGCGGAAGGCGAGGCCGAGCGGGCTTCGCATCACCCAGATCGCGACCAGGCAGGCGATGATCAGCAGGATCAGCGCCATGTAATAATGCGCGACCAGCTGGCCGAAGCTGCCGAACATGTCGCGGAACCCGTAATCGCCGAACCCGTAAAGCCCGTATCCGCCGCCGGTGAAGCCGCTGGTATCGGCAAAGATCATCAGATAAACGACAGAATGGGTGGCGAGCGTCAGCAGCGCCACATAGGGTCCGCGAAGGCGCAGGCAGGGCAGCCCGACCAGCAGGCCGAAGAGCGCGCAGAACAGCCCCGCCGGAATCAGCGACAAAGCCGGCGCAATCTGCAGATGCGTGCCGACAATGGCGGTGAAATAGGCGCCGAGATTGAAGATCGCAAACTGCACCAGCGAGAAGATGCCGGCCTGGCCGAGCACGAGATTCCACTGCACCACGACCAGCGACCAGACGAAGAAGAGAATGATCATCGCGAGCAGATAACGATCGTCGGTGATCCAGGGCAGGACGACGAATGCCAGCACGGCGATCCAGGGCCAGTGCCGGCCAAGACCGGTTGCCATCGGCGAGGTGCTCATAGCCGCACCACTTCGCGCTGCCCGAACAAGCCGGTCGGCCGGAAGATCAGCACCACGATGATCAGCCCGAACATCACCGGCAAGGCGAACCGTACGCCGAGATAGAGCGACACTAAAGCCTCGGTAATGCCGATGATGAAGGCGGCATAGAGCGTGCCGCGTATGTTTCCGAGCCCGCCGAAGATGCAGATGATGAAGGATTTCAGCATCGGGTGGAATCCGA
>JBBDWX010000048.1:0-8277 GCA_040902665.1 Dongiaceae bacterium | reverse complement strand
CCGACGCGGCGGCGCGTCAGATGCCCTTCCGCGCCCGACGATGGAAACAGCCAGGTCGACGCCAGCGGCTTGCCGTCCCTGCTCTTGCGCAGGAAATGTTCGCGCGTTTCGAGATAGCGGCGCAGCGCATCGGCGGCCGGCTCGCCGAGCGGGATCATGCGCTCCTTGTTGCCCTTGCCGCGCACGACGAGGAACCGCACGTCGCGCATCACGGCGGCGAGCGGCATACCGACCAGTTCGGAGACGCGCAGCCCGGTGCCGTAAACCAGCTCCAGCATCGCTGCGAGCCGCAGGCCCTCCGGCCCGGGCATCGCCGCCGACGCCGCGATCAGCCGTTCGACCTCGTCCTCGCTTAGAACTTTCGGCAAGGGACGGCCGAGACGCGGACTGTCGAGGGTTGCAGTCGGGTCGTCGCTGCGCCAGCCCTCGGACAGCATGAAGCGATAGAACTGCCGCAGCGCCGACAGCCGCCGCGCAACCGTGCGCGGCGTCATGCCGGCTGCATCGAGATTGGCGAGATAACGGCGCAGATGATCGGCATCCGCCGCGCCGAGCCGGGCGCCGGCGCGCATCGCATGGGCGGCGAAATCCCGGAGATCGCGCTCGTAGGCCGAAACGGTGTTCTCGGCCGCATTGCGCTCCGCCCTCAGCATCTCGACGAACGCTTCGAGATGCCGGTCGGCCGGAGGCCGGTCAGATGCCGGCGGCGACAATCGCTTCGAAGGCGAGGCTGCGCGCCTCATTGGTCAGGCCCACTTCTCGCAGGCTGCGCAGAACGCGGCTCAAGACGATCGGGCTGACGACGCCGGGACCGCCCTCACCCAGATTGAGCAACGCCAGCAGCACGGTTTCGCCGCGCCGGCCGGCGGCGGCGGCATCCGCGAGATTGAAGAAATAGGCCGAGTTCGGCACCGCACCGGCATTCGTATCGCTGCCGATCAGCACGTCGGAGGCATGGCCAACCGGCTCGCCGAGCCCGTCGAACACCGCGAACAGGCGCAGCGCATGATCGGCCGATGCGCCGCTGCTTTCCTGCGTTGCGCGCCAGGCCGTCAGCGAACTCGCATCCCAGATGGCCGGATCCGATGCGCCCGCGACCCGCGCAAACAACCAGAGCGACGGCAGGGCTTCGGCGGCGACCGGATCGTTCGGCGCCATGCGCCGGATCAGGGCGAACCACGCACCCGCCGCCTCGTTCTGTCCCGACACATAGAGAGCGCGCGCGGCATCGATCGCGAACCAGGCGAGGCGATCGGACGGTACGATCTTGCGCAATTCCGGCACGGCGACCTGCACGGCGAGCATGTAACCGCCATGTTTGCGCGCGAGCTCCAGGCTGCGCTGCAGATAGCGCGCGCGCAGGGCCGGATCGGGTGCGGTCAGCGTCGCCTTGTAGAGCAGGGCCCGCACACGCGGCGATACGGCGCCGACCGCTGAATCCATGACGGTATCGATCTCGGTCGGATCGGCGGGTTCGGCCCGATAGAGCGCCATGAGTTCCTCGACCGGCAGGCTGCCGCGCGCGGCCGCCTGCTCGGCCGCCGCCAGACGCAGATCGGATGCGAGCGCCTCGTTCCGCGCCAGTGCGGCCAGCAACAGCGGGTCGTCGCTCTGCACCAGATCGGCGGGCGGCGCGAGCCCGGCCTCGTCGAGCATGGCAAGATGCAGCGCAGTCGCTTCTGGCAAACTGTCGATCGATGCGCCCTCGTCGCCGTCCAGCGCATTCATCAGCGCGTAAAAGACCGGATCGTCGTCGCCCTGTTCGGCAACCAGATCGCTGGCCAGCATCGCGCCGGTGCGGTCGCCGCTGACCATCTGGCAGAACGCAAAGGTCTTCTGAAGATAGATATCCGCATCGAACGCCGCGATATGGCTGCGCACGGCCGTGCACGCCTCGTCGCGCCGGCCGTCGAGCAGCAGCGCATCGACCTGCAGGCGAGCGCTGCCGGCGTTGAGATTGCCGCTGTTCATCAGTGCGAGGAACGAAGCGATGTCGGCGGCATTGCCGAGCCGGCGCAGCCGTTCGGCGCGGATCGCCATCAGATCGGCGTTCGCACGGCCTGGCGGCGGTGTGGCGGAAGACAGGAGAAGCCGGCGCGCGAGATCGCGCATCGACGGCGAAATCGGCCGGATCGGCATTTGCGGCAGCAACTGCTCGACGACGGCGCGATCCGTACCGTGCCACATCTCGTAGCCAAATCCGCCGGCACTCGGCTCGAGCGTGCCGCCGTAATCGGTCGGCGAATCGTCGAGCGTGTTGACGGTGATCCCTTCCGGCGCGCGTTCGCCTTCGGGCGTGGTCGGTTCGAGCGGTTCGGTCGCCACCGGTTCCGGCAGCGGTATCGGAACATAATCGCCGCTGCCCGTGCCGGTGCTGCCCGTGCCGGCGTTGCCCGAGCTTTCGGTGCCGAGCGTGTTGGTCCCAGTGTCGAAACTGCTGCCGGTGCTGCCCGTCGTTCCGCTGCCCGTCGTTCCGCTGCCCGTCGTTCCGGTGCCCGTATTGCCCGCGCCGGATTCCCAAGGTGTGAGCACAAGCGGGCCGCCGGTCTCGTCGGCAATGGCCGGCGCCAGCCAGGCGCCGGCGAGGCCCAGCGCGAGACCGGTCGCCCGGACAAGCGTGCCGCGCTTGTGCATGGACGGGCGGTTACTGCTGCAGACGGTCATTCGGAATCGGAATTTCAATCGGTCCGGCCGGGGGCGGCAGGTCCATGGTTGCGAGCACGGCAAACAGGCCGACGATACCGACGACGGCAGTGATCACGAGCATGGCGAGGATTTTGCGCATTGCGGGGGCCCTGGATCGTGCGGTGGAAGCGGCGCGGCCAAGCCCATCGCCAGCCACAGCGGCCGGCTTCGCTTGCCCATTCCCACCGCGGTTATGGTAGGATTCGAGTATGGCGACAATACGGCATTTCGACCGGCGACGGCTCGATTTTCATGGCAGCCACCGGCGCCCCGGGCGCGGTTTCGCGTATGCCCTCGCCGCGGCTGCCCCGCTATACCCGTGTCATGAGCGACGACCCCAATCCTAACCGCACCATCGTTCTCGTCGGGCTCATGGGGGCGGGCAAGAGTTGCATCGGGCGGCGGCTTGCCCAGCAGTTCGACCTGCCGTTCGTCGATGCCGATCGCGAGATCGAGGCGGCCGCCGGCTGTTCGATCGCCGAGATCTTCGAACGGCACGGCGAACAGGCGTTCCGCGACGGCGAGCGCCGGGTGATCCTGCGCCTGCTCGAGGGCCCGCCGCACGTGCTCGCGACCGGCGGCGGCGCGTTCATGGACCCCGAAACCCGTGCTGCCATTCACGCGAAGGCGATCGCGATCTGGCTGCGCGCCGATCTCGACCTGCTGGTCAAGCGCGTCTCGAGGCGCAACGATCGTCCGCTGCTGCAGGGCGTCGATCCGCGCGAAAAGCTGGCCGCACTCATGAAGGAACGCGATCCCGTCTATGCTGAGGCCGATATCGTGGTCGACAGCATCGATGCGCCGCCCGAGGAAACCGTGACGACGATGCGCCGCGCCCTGCGCGCCTATCTCGATGCCGGCCAAACTGGGGCCGGCAAAACAGGGGGCGGCCAAACAGGGGGCGGCCAAACAGGGAGCAGCAGGAGGGTCGCATCGTGAGTGCCACCACCCGCGTCCCGATCGCGTTGCAGGAGCGAAGTTACGACATCGTCATCGGATCGGGGCTGATTGCCGACGCCGGCACCCATCTGCGTGGCGTGCTCGCGCGGCCGCGCGTCTTCATCGTGAGCGACGAGGTGGTTGCGGCGCTCCATCTCGCAACGCTCGAACACGCACTCGATCAGGCCGGTATCGCACACCGGGCCCATCTGATTGCCGCCGGCGAGGCGAGCAAGAGCTTCGCGAGCATCGAGGCGCTGGTCGATGCCATGCTGGCCGCGCGCATCGAACGGTCGACCACCGTTCTCGCACTCGGCGGCGGCGTGGTCGGCGATCTTGCCGGTTTCGCATCGGCCATCGTCCTGCGCGGCATCGATTTCGTCCAGATCCCGACCACGCTGCTCTCGCAGGTCGACAGTTCGGTCGGCGGCAAGACCGGCATCAACACGACGCGCGGCAAGAATCTGGTCGGCGCGTTCCATCAGCCGCGCCTGGTGCTGGCCGACAGCGACGTTCTGGCAACGCTGCCGCCGCGCGAAATGCGCGCGGGCTATGCGGAGATTGCGAAGGTCGGACTGATCGGCGATGCGGATTTCTTTGCCTGGCTCGAGACCAACGCGCGTGAAGTGCTCGCGCGCGAGCCGGCGACACTGACGCAGGCCATCGCCGTCGCCTGCAAAGCCAAGGCGGCCATCGTCGCCGAGGACGAGCGCGAGGCCGGCCGGCGCGCATTGCTCAATCTCGGTCACACGTTCGGCCATGCCCTCGAGGCCGAGAGCGGCTATGGCGGCGCCCTTCTCCATGGCGAGGCGGTCGGCATCGGCATAGCGATGGCATTCCGGCTCTCGGCGCATCTCGGCCATTGTCCGCCCGAAGATGCGGCGCGCGTCGCCCGGCATCTGGCCGCGGTCGGCTTGCCGACGGGACTGCCCGCGGCTGCGGACGGGCGCCGGGATGCGGCCCGCCTGATTGAGCATATGCGGCAGGACAAGAAGGTGCGCGACGGCCGCCTCACCTTCGTTCTCGCAAAACGGATCGGCGATGCCTTTCTTGCCGACGACGTGCCGATCGAGGCGGTCGAGGCAATTCTCGACGAGGCCGCCGCGCAATGATGGGGGCTGCATGAGCGAAACCGCCAGCGGCCTGTCCGGTGCGACGCTGATCACGCTCGGCGTGATCCTCGTCCTGCTGATTCTGTCGGCCTTCTTCTCGGGCTCGGAAACCGCGCTGACCGCCGCCTCGCGGGCCCGGCTGCATGCTCTCGAGCAGCAGGGTAACCGCCGCGCCGCGATCGTCAATGAGATGCGGCTGCATATGGAGCGGGTAATCGGCGCCATCCTGCTCGGCAACAATGTCGTCAACATTACCGCCTCGGCGCTGGCGACCAGTGTCATGATCCAGCTGTTCGGCGAGAACGGCGTCCTCTACGCGACGGTCGCGGTGACGACGCTGGTGCTGATCTTCGGCGAGATCCTGCCCAAGACCTATGCGATCAACAACGCAGACCGCATGGCGCTCGGCGTCGGCCCGGTCATGCGGGTGCTCGTCATGCTGTTCAGCCCGGTGACGCGCGTCGTCCAGCTGATGGTGAACAGCGCGCTGCGACTGTTCGGGTTGCGCGTCGAAGCGGAAGTTGGCAGCGATCGCACCGCCGAAGAACTGCGCGGTGCCATCGACCTCCATCTCCATGCCGGCGCCGACGAAGAAGAGATCCGCCATGCCGGCGCGATGCTGCACAGTATTCTCGATCTCGACGACGTGACCGTGAGCGACATCATGGTGCATCGGCGCAATGTCGAGCTGATCGATCTCGACCTGCCGTCCGGGGAAACGGTCGCCCAGGTGCTGGCCAGCCCCTATACGCGGTTGCCGTTGTGGCAGGGCGAGCCCGATAACATCGTCGGCGTTCTGCATGCCAAGGCGCTGCTGCGCGCGGTGCGCAGCGAAGGCGCGAAGATCGAGGAACTGGATCTCAAGGCGATCGCGGCCGATCCGTGGTTCATTCCCGAGACGACCAGCCTGCTCGACCAGCTCCAGGCCTTCCGCAAACGGCGCGAGCATTTCGCCATCGTGGTCGACGAGTACGGGGCGGTCATGGGCATCGTCACGCTGGAAGACATTCTCGAGGAGATTGTCGGCCAGATCGACGACGAGCATGACATTCATGTCGAGGGCGTTCGCCGCCTGGCGGATGGCAGTTACGAGATCGACGGCGCCGTGACGCTGCGCGATCTCAACCGCGAATTCGGCTGGCGGCTGCCGGACGAGGAGGCCTCGACCATCGCCGGCCTCGTCCTGTATGAAGCGCGGCGCATCCCGGTGGTCGGCCAGGTCTTTGTCTTCCACGGTTTCCGCTTCGAGGTGCTGGAACGCCAACGCAATCAGATCCAGCGGCTACTCGTGACGCCGCCGGTCGAAACCGAAGCCGCCAGCGCCTGAGCAACGGCGCGTCGGGCGATCCGACGCCCCTGTGAGTGAGGTTCCGAGATGCCGCTGTCAGATCCCGTCGCGCGCGAACACAAGCACACGCGGCGTTACGAGTTTCGAGGCTTTCGCCGCGAGGACGGGTTGTGGGACATCGAAGGCCACATGACCGACACCAAGACTTATGGCATTCCCAATCGCGCCCGCGGCGAGGTCGGCGCCGGCGAGCCGATCCACGATATGTGGGTGCGCCTCACGCTGGACGACAGCTTTACCGTCGCGGGGATCGAGGTCGCGACCGATGCCGGCCCGTTTCGCATCTGCCCCGATGTGGCACCTAATTTTCAGGTGCTGAAAGGCGAGCGGATCAAGCGCGGCTGGCATCAGCGCCTCAAGGATCTGCTCGGCAACACGCAGGGCTGCGTTCACCTGGTCGAAATGATCGGCTCGATGGGCACCGTCGCGTTCCAGACCATGTATCACGCACGCGACGACCGCACCGCCGAAGAGGCCGGAACGAAAAAACCGGCGATCCTCGACACCTGTCACGCCCTCGCCAGCGACGGACCGGTCGTGCAGGAGTTTTGGCCGGCGTTCTATACCGGCGGTGAAAAAGCTTCGGGCGCCTGAGGCGCCCGATCAGCTAACTTTCCGGCCGTCATTCCGGACGATCTGAAGAGAATGTGCTAGAGGCGCTGCGGTCGCGGCAGGCTGCCATGACGCGCCGCCATATGGCCCTCTTCGGTGGCGGCGTTGCGGAAATAGAGCAATGTGTAGATGCGCAGCGCCGCCGTCAGCCCGAGGCCGTAGCGCTGCTTTGCGGCAAAGTCGCAGAGCGTGTTGACGTCGATTTTCTCGCGCCGGGCGATTTCATCCAGCGCCTGCCAGAAGCCCTGTTCGAGCCGAACGCTGGTGCGCCGCCCCGCCACGCGCACGTTGCGCATCGCCGTGGCGCTCGCGAGATCAAGCCCGTCGATCCCGAGTTGCAAAGGCCTCGTCCCGCCGGACCAATTGATTGCTGCGCTTTCCACGATTCACTTATCTCGCAACGATTGCGCAGCTTCAATGGGCAGCGCGACCTCTACACCGCTCAGCGGGCTGCTTCTTCGGGTGCTAAGAGCTTGAGAGATAAGGCGTGTAGGCCGTTTTCGAACTCGTCGTGCACGATTTCGTGAACGAGCCTGTGACGCTGCACGCGGGTCATGCCGGCGAAATGTTGCGACACGATTGCGACGGCGTAGTGAGTTTCGCCCTCGGCCCGCGCGCCGGCATGACCGGCATGGCGATGCGATTCGTCGGCGACGGAAATCGAGACCGGTTCGAGCGCAGCGGCGAGAACCCGTTCGAGGCGTTCGGCCCGTGTCATACGCAAGCTCCCTTAAACCCCTTGTCCGGACACGATTTTCGGCAACCGGCGCGACATTCGGCTCGCTTGTCAGGCGCGGTCAAGAGCCCCCATATTGGTCGAATGTCCAGAACCCGGCCCTTACGCGCCCGCGAACAGGCCTTCGCCCCGGGCGAGGCGGTTCGCGTTTGCGACCATCCGGATTGCGCAGCGGCCGGCGAGCATCGGGCGCCCAAATCCCGCGACCGGCTGACCGATTACTTCTGGTTTTGCCTCGACCATGTGCGCGCCTACAACAAGGCTTGGGACTATTTCCAGGGCCTCGGCCCCGAGGCGATCGAGGCGGCGATCCGCCGGGATACCGTCTGGGAGCGGCCGACCTGGCCCCTGGGCAGCTGGCGAATCGAGGGCGGCGAGGGCCAGCTCGATGCCGCATTGGCCCGCGCCTTCGGCGGCGGCCCGGCGGCAATCCTGCGCCCGGCCCAGCACCCGCAATGGCAGGCCCTGAGCGGTCCCGAACGCGAGGCCCTGGCGCTGCTCGACCTCGAGCCACCGCTAACATTGCAGGATGTGAAACTTCGCTATAAGGGTTTGGTCAAGAAGCTCCATCCCGACAAGACGGGCAACGACCCCGGTGCCGAAGAGCGGCTCAAAAAGATCAACGCCGCCTATGCCCGATTGAAGCACTGTCCCCATCTCTGATCCGGTGCCGAGGTCGCCCGGATCGACCACCACCAGCGAGAAACGAAAGACACCCATGGCTACGACGACAAACCCCCCGGCCGCGTCGACCGACATGCCGGATATCACCATCTCGGTCCGGCAGAGTTTCGGCATCGAAAGCGACATGCAGGTGCCGGCCTTCAGCCGCCCGACCGAGCATG
>JBBDWX010000047.1:0-8296 GCA_040902665.1 Dongiaceae bacterium | reverse complement strand
CGGCGGTCACACGCGACCGCTCGTTGTCGGCGCAGTTCGAGCACACGGTCGGCGTGACCGACGACGGCTACGAGATATTTACGCTGTCGCCCAGAGGTTTCGACCGGCCGCCCTATCCGGTGTAACCGCACCCGCGATTTCGACATCCGTTCGGCGCACCGCCCGTCCGGAACTGCGGGCCTGCCATGCGTTGCGCGGGCTTACCGGTTTTCGTCTCCCCTGCTATGAGGGGTGCGCAATCCGGGTATGGCGGCAACGACATGGCAGCAGGACAGGGCCGGCGGGACGACGATCATCCGATCATGGCGATCGGCATGGTGCTGGCCGCAACGCTGATATTCCCCTTCATGGACGGAACGGCAAAGCTGCTCAGCGAAACCTATCCCGTCCTGCAGGTCACCTGGGCACGCTATTTCTTTCACCTGCTGGCCCTGCTGCCGCTCGTCCTCTGGCACTATCCGGTGCGTGCCCTCCTGCCGCCGCGGCCGGGCGCCCAGCTGTTGCGCGGACTGTTTCTGCTCGGCGGCACGCTGATGTTCTTCGCCGGCCTGTCCTACATGCCCATCGTCGATGTGCTGGCGCTGTCTTTCATTGCACCGCTGGTCGTCACCGTAACCTCCCCGTTCGTACTCGGCGAGCGGATCAGCGCGCAGCGAATCGGTGCGGCTGCCGTCGGTTTCATCGGTGCGATTGTGATCCTGCGCCCTGGGGTGGGCGTTTTCGAATGGGCTTCCCTGTTCGGAATCGGCACCGGATTCATGATCGCCGCTTACGACATGACGACCCGGCGCATCGCCCGCGCCGTGCCCTCCGGCATCGCGCTCGCCTATACCTCGATCGTCGGGATTGTCGTCCTCAGCTTCGTCGTGCCGTTCTACTGGCGGGCGCCCGATCTCGAGGGACTGGCACTCATGGTATTCATGGGAGCGTCGGGGGCCTTCTGCCACTGGCTGCTGATTCTTGCCTACGAACGCGCGGAAGCCTCGCTGCTCGCGCCGTTCAGCTACGCGGAACTGATCACCGCAACGCTGGTCGGGCTCTTCGTATTCGGCGATTTCCCCGACGCGCTGACATGGACCGGGATCGCCATTCTGGTCGGCAGCGGTCTCTACATTTCCTATCGCGAACGAAACATGGGCCTGCGCCGCGTCCGGCCGCCGGAAACGACGACCTGAGACGCGGTGGCCCAGCCCGGATGCGTTAGCGGCGCGCGCCCTTGCGCCTTGCGGTCGCGTGACCGACGAGGCAGAGGATCTCGAACATGAGATTGGCCCCGCTCAATGCGGTATGACCCGAGGGATCGAGCGGTGGCGACACTTCGCACATGTCGCCGCCGATAGCATCGATGCCTGTAATGCCACGCAGGATCACCTGCGCATCGCGCATCGACAGCCCGCCCGGCTCCGGCGCGCCGGTGCCCGGCGCATAGACCGGATCGAGCCCGTCGATATCGAACGTGACATAGGTCGGCTTGTCGCCGACCACGCGCAGGATCTCGGCGATCGTACCCTTGCGACCAAGCTCGTCGAAATCGTCCATCGTAATGATGCGCATTCCGACATCGTAGCCGTACTGAATGTCCTCGTCGCTGTAGCGCGTGCCGCGCAGCCCGATCTGCAGCGTGCGCTTGGGATCGATGATCCCCTCCTCGACCGCGCGACGGAACGGTGTCGCGTGATTGATTCGCGAGCCGAGCAACTCGTCGAGGGTATCGGCATGCGCGTCAAAATGTACGCACCCGACCGGCCCGTCGGTCACGATACCGCGCAGGATCGGCAAGGTAACGGTGTGATCACCACCGCAGGCGACGGTCGCGGCCCCTGTCTTGTGGATGCGCGCGAAAAAATTCGTAATGCTGTCGATCGCGCCGACCGGGTCGAGCGGGTTGATCGGCACGTCGCCGACATCGCCGACGCGGCAGTCGCGGAACGGCGCGACATGCGTGGTTGGATTGACCTGGCGGATCAGCCGCGACATCTCGCGCACTTGTGCCGGACCGTGGCGCGGCCCGGCGCGATTGGTCGAACCCATGTCGTAGGGTATGCCGACCAGCGCGATGTCGAGCCCGGCATCGATGTCGACCCTCGGTGTGCGCATGAAGGTCGCCACGTCGGCGAAGCGCGGAATGACCGACGAATCGATCGGATGCAGCGGCGCCATATTGTCCATGTTCGTCTCCCTCCTCGGAATCTTGCTACTTTTTATCGGCTTCTTCGAGCGCACGGAAGCGCGCATCGCGCCATGCGATCGCCGCCTTGAGCCCGTCCTCATGCATCATACGACGAAACGTCTTGCTGTCTTCGGTCGGAAAGGCCTCGATCTGGATGTCGATGTCATGCGCCATTCGCATCGCGGCCTCGAAACCCATAAAACTGTAGGTACGGTTGATCGCCTGCTTGGTCATGCCGACCTTGATCCGGTCGTTGATCGCGATCTCGCGTGCGAGATGGAGCGACGCCACCATAAGCTGGTCGCGGGGCACGATCCGGTTGACCAGGCCCCATTGCAGCGCCTGCTGCGCATCGATGCGGTCTTCCCCGGTCAGGATCCATTCCTTCGCTTTCTTCGGCCCGATCAGCCAGGGAAGAATGAGCGCAACGATGCCGCTGCCGAAGCGCAATTCCGGTTCGCCGAGGAACGCCTCTTCGACCATGATCGTCATATCGCAGCAGAGCGCGAGTTCGCAGCCACCGGCAAGCGCATAGCCGTTGACCGCAGAGATCGTCGGCTTCGGAAAGTGCCAGAAGCGTGTGATGAAGGCGAAACAGCGTTCGAGGATCGGTTTGACGGCCTCGACCGTGCCCCAGGGCTTGCCCGCCTCTTCCTTGAGATCGAACCCGGCCGAAAAAGCGCGGCCCGCGCCCGTCAGGATCAGCACGCGAACCTCGTCGTCCTTCTCGATCGCATCGAGACAGCGCCCGACTTCTTCGACCAGCTCCGGTGCCAGCGCGTTGAGCCGATCCGGGCGGTTGAGCGTCAGGATGCCGACCGGACCCTTGGTTTCATAGACAATCGTCTGGAAGTTTTCCGCCATCACACATCCTCGTTCATTTTCTTGAACCGGTCGTCGCGCCAGGCAAGGGCCGACTTCAGGCCCTGCTCGCGGCTGATCTTCTTGAATTCCTTGCCTTCGGGCGTTTCCAGGCTTTCGATCTGGATATCGGTGTCGAGGCCGCTCTCGAGCGCCTCGCGCATGCCCATGATCTCGTAGGTCCTGTTGATCGCACGCTTGGTCATCGCAACCTTGACTGGGTCGTTGACGGCGATCTGGCGCGCAATCTCGAGCGCCTTTGCCATCTCCTTCCCTTCCGGCACGACATGATTGACGAGACCCCAATCGAGCGCCTCGGCGGCATCGATCGTGTCGGTCCCGGTCAGTATCCACTCCTTGGCCTTCTTGGGTCCGGTCAACCACGGCATGATCAGCGCAATGATGCCGCTGCCGAACCGCAGCTCCGGTTCGCCGAAGCGCGTACCCTCGGCCGCAACCGTGATGTCGCAGGCGATCGCATAGCCCTTGACGGCGGCGATGGTCGGCTTCGGGCAGTTCCAGAAGCGCATGATGAAATCGAGATCGCGCTTGAGATAGTAAGTGACCGTTTCGACCGTCCCCCAGGGCCGGTCGAACGCCGCCTTGAGATCGAACCCCGCCGAGAAGGCGCGGCCGGCGCCGGTCACGACGATGGCACGCACGTTCTCGTCGGCCTCGATCCGGTCGAACAGGTCGAACACCTCGCCGACCATCTCCTGATTGATGGCGTTGAGACGCTCCGGCCGATTCAGCGTGAGGATGCCGATCGGGCCTTTCGTCTCGTAGAGAATGGTCTGGTAGGTCATGTTGTCCCCGTGCGGAATTGAGGCTGACATTTATTGACGGAGTTACGTGCCCGCTGCAACATCGCCGGCATCTTCCCCGCCGTTCCTCCAAGAAAGCCAATCCGCATGGCGTCGCGCGCCACCGTTCTCGACAATGCCGGTATGGTTTTCATGGCGCTGCTCTGGGGCACCATGATCCCCGCCCTCGTTGTGTTGTTGCCGCTCTGGGACCCGTTCTTCCTTGCGGCGGCCCGTTATCTGGTCGCCCTGCCGTTATTTGTCGTGCTGCTTCTGATCGTCCAGGGTGGGCGCCTGCTGACACCGGGCCTGCCCTACTGGCGGCTTTTGTGCCTCGGTCTGTTCGGTTACGGCATCTTTTCGCCGCTGTTCACGCTCGGCGTCCATTATTGCCACCCGGCGACCGCCGCGATCCTGGTTTCGGCGGCGCCCGTGCTCGGCGCGCTGGTCGGCCGCGCCGGATTTGGCATTCCCTTCGATCTTCGCCTTCTGCCCTCGATCGTCCTGACCGTCGCCGGGGCCATCGTCGCCACCTATGATCCCGCACAGGGCGGCCTCGCCTTCACCGGCGGCGAGCCGCTGATCCTCATCTCCATGGCGATGTGGAACTGGTATTCGCTCGCCGCCCAGCGCTGGCTTGCCGGCATGAACCAGCTGCGCATCACCGGCCTGACGCTGATTCCGGGCGCGGTGATGATCGGTGTGATTTACCTGATCGCCGGCGCGCTGGGATTCGCCGACCTGCCACCGGCACCGCCGCGCGAACTTTCCGATGTGCTCATCGTCGTCTGGATGGCGTGCGGCTGCCTGTTTGGCGGGATCGTTCTCTGGAATCACGGGGTCCGGCAGTTTGGAATCGTCATTCCGAGCCTTTACATGAACCTTGTTCCCGTCGTCGCGGTGCTGCTAAGCGCCGTGATCGGACATCCGCCGACTTACTGGCATCTGGCCGGTGGCGCGCTGGTCGTCGTCGGCATCGCGCTCAGCTATCTTCGGCGCCGACCGGCGCCACCCGCATCCCGATCCAATCAACTCCTGAAGGAGCCGTCATGAGCGAGGTTCGTCATTTCAAGGCAACGGACATGAAGTTTGTCACCTATGGCGGACCGCCCGGCGAGGCGCGCATCTCGCGTCTGGTCGGGCCGGAGATCAGCCGATCGATGGGTGCGGGTATCGCCACCTTCGATGAATGCTCGATCGAATGGACGGTGCTGTACGACGAGGTGATTGTCGTGCTCGAGGGGCAGTTCCGGCTGCGGGTCGGTGCGAACGTTTTCGATGCGTCGCCGGGCGATCTGATCTGGATTCCCGAAATGACGCCGCTGCGCTACGAGGGCAGGAAGGCGAAGGTCTGCTACGTGCTGTCGCCGGTCGACTGGCGCAAACGACATGGGATCGACTGACCCCGGCGAACGGCCCATAGGTTCTAGCGAGCCCGGCCTGGCCGCGTGACTTGGCCGAAACCCGGCGGCCGGGCTAGGCTCGCCCCCGCATTGCAGCGGGGGGGGCAGAACGCATGGCCGACGATCTTTGCTACATATCCGCAACCGACGCGATTGCCGCGTTTCGCAAGAAGACGCTGTCGCCGGTCGAACTGGTCGATGCTCTGATCGCACGCTGCGAATCGGCAAATCCGAAGATCAACGCGTTTACATACACGTTCTTCGACCGGGCGCGCGACCAGGCACGCCAGGCAGAGCAGCGCTATCGCAGCGGCCGGGTGCGGAAGCTCGAAGGCGTGCCGGTCGTGATCAAGGATCAGCATGAGATGAAGGGCGAGATCACCACGCATGGATCGCGCCTCTACGAAAATCATGTCGATCAGGTGAGCCAGCCCTTCGTCGATCGGCTGCTGCGCGCCGGTGCGATCGTGCTCGGGCGTTCGACAACCCCGGAGTTCGCCTCAGCCACCGTCACTCATTCGGAACTCTGGGGCGTGACGCGCAATCCGTGGAACACACGCTATGCGCCGGGGGGCTCGACCGGCGGCGGTGCCGCTGCGGTCGCGGCCGGCATGACGACGCTCTCCGACGGCGGCGATTTTGCCGGTTCGATCCGCGTGCCCGCTTCCTGCTGCGGGGTGTTCGGCTACAAGCCGCCGGTCGGCCGCGTACCGATGCTGCCGCCCGGCAATTTCAACGATCACGTTTCGCACGGACCGATCGCGCGTACGGTTGCCGATGCGGCGCTGATGTATGGCGTCATGGCGGGGCCCGATCCGGTCGATATGACCGCTGCGCCCGGGCGACCGACGATTCCCGCATCCTTCGAACCACTCAAAGGCTGGAAAATGGCGTTTTCGCCGGATCTCGGTTTCTTCGAGGTGGTGCCCGAGGTCGCGAAGGCGGTGCGTGCCGCGCTCGATGCATTCCGTTCCATGGGCTGCACGATCGAGGAGATCGATCTCGACTGGGACGAGCGGACTGTGCTCGCGTTTCTCGTGCAATCGCGCGAACTCGGCTTCGTCCGTCCGCAGGACATGACCGCGAAGCAACGCGCGATGCTTTCGCAGTACATCCTGCATCGCCCGAAGCGCCTCGCGAAGGCGAAGCATCTCCGCTACACCGACGGGCTGCTGATCAAAAGCGAGATGTACGACAAGCTCCAGCCGTTTCTCGATCGCAACCGGATCCTGCTCTGCCCGACCTTGTCGGTGCCGTCGGTCAAGGCGACGCATTCGCCGATCGATTTCTCGTTCAAGATCAACGGACGCAAGGTCGAGCCCGGCATCGGCTGGTGCCTCACGTTCCCCTTCAACATCCTGGGAACGCTGCCGGCCGCGACCGTGCCCTGCGGCTTCGCGAAGTCCGGCGTGCCGATCGGCCTGCAGATCGTCGGGCGGCCCTACGACGATGCCTCGGTATTCCACGCCGCCGCAGCTTTTGAGAAGGCCCGGCCGTGGGTTCAGCATCGCCCGAAAATCTGAGGCTGAAAATATGACCCGCATTTTCGACGTCGCATTTGCGCGGCGGCATTTCCCACCGCTGAAGAATGGTTGGGCATTCTTCGAGAATGCCGGTGGCACCTATGTGCCGCAGAGCGTGATCGATCGCACCGAGGCCTATATGCGCGAATGCCAGGTGCAGCCAGCCTGGACTTTTGCGCCAAGCGCCGATGCGGCAGCCCGCATTGCCGAGGGCAAGCGCACGATGGCGGCGATCATAAATGCCGAGCCCGATGAAATCATTGTCGGACCCTCGACCACGATGAATGTCTACATGATGGCGCAGGCGATCCGGCACTGGTTCAAGCCGGGCGACGAACTGATCGTCACCGAACAGGATCACGAGGCCAATGTCGGCGGCTGGCGGCGGCTGGCCGAGTTTGGCGTGACAATTCGCGAGTGGCAGATCGACCCCAGGTCCGGCGCACTCGAGATGAGCGGGCTGGACGCGCTGCTCGGGCCCCGGACCAGGCATGTCGCGATGACCCATTGCTCGAACGTGATCGGAATCGTGCACGACATTCCGGCCATTGCCGCGAAGGTGCATGCGGTCGGTGCGACCCTGATGGTCGACGGCGTTGCGTTCGCACCGCATTTCGCTATCGATGTGAAGGCGCTCGATGTCGATTTCTACGCTTTCAGTGCCTACAAACTGTTCGGCCCGCATCTCGCGGTCCTCTACGGCAAGCGCGAGCATTTCCTGCGCGCGAAAGGCCAGAATCATTTTTTCATTGGCGAAGACGATATCCCGCTTAAGCTCCTGCCCGGCGGCATGAACCACGAACTGGGTGCCGGTCTGGTGGGTGTTACCGACTATTTCGAGGCGCTCGATGCGCATCATTTCGACCAGCCGGCCAACAGCCTGCATGGCAAGGTGAGGCGCGTCTACGAACTCGCCGTTGCCCACGAAGCGAAGCTCGCGGAGCGGATCGAGGCATTTCTGAAGACGCGGCCGGGCGTTCATATTTACGGCCGCCGACCAACGAACGACGGGCGGCTTTCGCCCAACATCGCCTTCACGGTCGCGGGCCATTCGTCGAAAGCGATTGCCGAGGCGCTTTACAAGGACAAGATCGCGGTCGGGTTCGGCGATTTCTACGCGGCGCGCTGCATCAAGGGGCTCGGGCTCACGGCCGAGGACGGCGTGGTGCGCGTCGGCATCGCACATTACAACGACGACGGCGATGTCGACCGTCTGCTGGCGGCGCTCGACAGGGTCCTGCCGCGCTAGGCCCTACAGATCGGCCGCCTCACCGCCGCGCTTGCGGCCGGTGACCATCGATCGCGGCAAATTCTCGCGGTGTGCGAAGCTCGCCAGTGCGACACCCAAAACATGTGCGATGACAAGGAACAGCGTGAGGTTGGCAAAGGTCTCGTGCAGGTTCTTGACGGCAATGGTCTTGCGCCGCCACTCCTTCTTTGCATTGTCGACGACGATAAGTTCTTCGAGCGACATCGAGATGGTCGGCTCCAGCGGTCGCTCGATCGTGTGGGGCCTGCCGTCGAGCGTCACGGGGA
>JBBDWX010000046.1:0-8306 GCA_040902665.1 Dongiaceae bacterium | reverse complement strand
CGCAGCTTCGTCTGATCGCCTCGTTCGGCACCGGCGTCGACCATATCGATCTCGCAACGGCGCGCCAGCGCAACGTCACCATCACCAACACGCCCGGTGTCCTCACCGAAGACACCGCCGACATGACAATGGCGCTCATCCTCTCCGTACCGCGTCGGATGGCCGAGGGCGAGCGATTGATCCGCTCGGGCGACTGGACCGGCTGGGGCCCGACCACGATGCTCGGTCACCGCATCTGGGGAAAGCGTCTCGGCATTATCGGCATGGGCCGCATCGGCACCGCTGTCGCGCGTCGCGCGCGCGGGTTCGGCCTGGCGATCCACTATCACAACCGGCGCCGCGTCCATACCGAACTGGAAACCGAGCTCGAGGCGACCTACTGGGAAAGCCTCGACCAGATGCTGGCGCGCATGGACATCATCTCGATCAATTGCCCGCACACGCCGGCGACCTATCATCTGCTATCGGCGCGGCGGCTGAAGCTGCTGCAGCGCCAGGCCTATGTGGTGAATACCTCGCGCGGCGAGGTGATCGACGAAAATGCACTCACCCGCATGCTGGAGAAACGCGAGATCGCCGGCGCCGGTCTCGACGTGTTCGAACACGAACCGGCCGTCAATCCGCGCCTGCTGCGACTCGACAACGTGGTGCTGTTGCCGCACATGGGATCGGCGACGATCGAGGGCCGCATCGACATGGGCGAGAAGGTCATCATCAACATCAAGACCTTTGTCGACGGCCACCGCCCGCCCGACCGCGTCATCGAGGCGATGATTTAACGGGTTCGGGCACCTGTCCGCGAACGATTGCGCGGAGAGCGCCGATCCTGCTCGCATTCAAAAAATTCGTCATCGCCGGGCTTGACCCGGCGATCCATCATGCCGGTTCGCGATTTGCGAATGACATGCTCTCGCATCCGTTTTGGCCTTTGCGATGATCGAGTCCGGCATCGCGATGGATTGCCGGGTCGAGCCCGGCAATGACACTTGATAGAGAACGCAAACCGAAAGAAACCGGGATTCGCAGGGCAGGTGCGAATGACCGCCCCTCACGCCGCATGCAAAGCGAGATCGTGGATCGTCGCCTGCGGGCCGCAGAGCGCGCAGTCGGCCGAACGCCGGAGCGCAATCTCGGTAAAGCGCGCATCCATCGCATCGTAAAGCAGCAGCCGGCCCGAAAGGCCGCGGCCGAGCCCCAGTATCTCCTTGATCACCTCCGTCGCCTGCAGCGTGCCCATGACGCCGGCCAGCGCGCCGATGATGCCCGCCTCCTCGCAGCGCGGCACGAGATCCTCGCCCGGCCGGTCGGGAAAGAGACAGCGATAGCAGGGATGCGGCGCCCCCAGATGCGATTTGAAGGTCGAGAGCTGTGCCTCGAAACGGAACAGAGAGGCCGCCACCAGCGTCTTTCCCATCAGGTGACAGGCATCGTTGATCAGATAGCGCGTCGAGAAATTGTCGCTGCCGTCGGCGACGATATCGCAATTGCCGATCAGGCCCGCGGCGTTCGCTGCGGTCAGGCGGGTGCGATGCGGTTCGATGCGGATCTCGGGATTGAGGCGCCGGGCGCCGTCGAGCGCGCTCTCGACCTTGGGCCGGCCGACATCCTCGGTACGGTGGATCACCTGGCGCTGCAGATTGGTGAGATCGACGGTGTCGTCGTCGACGATGCCGATACGGCCGATGCCGGCTGCGGCGAGATAGAGCATGAGCGGCGACCCGAGCCCGCCGGCGCCGACGATGAGTGCGCTCGAGGCGAGCAGTTTTGCCTGGCCCTCCTCGCCGACCTCGTCGAGAACGACATGCCGCGCGTAGCGCAGCAGCTGTTCGTCGCTGAGTTCGCTGGCGGTCATGGTGGTGTTGCCCCGATCGCCGCCTCAGGCGAGGCCGTCGAAGAGCGCGGTCGAGAGATAACGCTCGGCGAAGGAGGGCAGGATGGTAACGATCAGCTTGCCCTTCATATCCGGCCGCCGCCCGAGCTCGACCGCAGCCGCAATCGCCGCACCGGAAGAAATGCCGACCGGAATACCCTCGCGCGCCGCGACCTCGCGCGCCATGCGCAGCGCCGTTTCGTTACCGATACGCAGCACCTCGTCGATCAGTTCGATCTTGAGAATGTCGGGCACGAAACCGGCACCGATGCCCTGGATCTTGTGTGGCCCCGGCTTGCCGCCGGAGAGCACGGGGCTGTCCTCGGGTTCGACCGCGATCATGCGCAGGCCCGGCTTGCGCGGTTTCAGGACTTCGCCCACGCCGGTCAGCGTGCCGCCGGTGCCGACCCCGCTCACCACCGCATCGACCTTGCCGCCGGTATCGCGCCAGATCTCTTCGGCCGTGGTGCGGCGATGGATTGCCGGATTGGCCGGGTTCTTGAATTGCTGCGGCATCACCGCTTTGGGATTTTGCGCGAGAATCTGTTCGGCCCGCCGAATGGCGCCCGCCATACCTTCGGCGGCCGGCGTCAGTTCGAGCTCCGCACCAAGCAGTTTCAGCATCTTGCGCCGTTCGACCGACATGCTCTCCGGCATGCAGAGGATCAGGCGATAGCCCTTGGCCGCGGCGACGAAGGCGAGCGCGATGCCGGTATTGCCGCTGGTCGGTTCGACCAGAACGGCATCCGGCCCGATCCGGCCCTCGCGTTCGAGCGCTTCGATCATCGCATAGCCGATGCGATCCTTGACCGAGGCAAGCGGATTGAAGAACTCGCACTTGCCGACGATGTCGGCGCCGACGCCGTGCGCTGTCGCAATGCGCCGCAGCCGCACCAGCGGGGTGTTGCCTATGGTCTCCAGAATATTGTCGTAGATGCGCCCGTGCAGGGCGGTAGAAGCAACGGGCGCGGATTCGGGCATGGATGGGCTCGGTTCTTTCATTCGCTACGCAACAATGCGTCGGTCAGATGCTGAAATCGATGCGCGGCAGCGGTTCGCCTGGTACGCCGGAGCGCCGGGCGCGCTCGCAGACATCCTCGACGGTGATGTTGTCGAGTTCCTTCATCATGCGGTTCTGCATGTCGCGCCAGATCGGGCGAACCACCTGATTGCCGATCGCCGAACCGCCGTCGTCGGTCAGCGGATCGGGCAGGGAATCGATCTGGCGCACCACGCGCACCAGTTCCCCGATCGTGATCAGCCGCCGCTCGCGCGCCAGCCGATAGCCGCCGCGCGGTCCGCGCTGTCCGGTCAGAATCCCGTTCTTGACCAGATGTTGCAGCACCTGTTCGAGATAGCGGCGCGGTATGCCCTGGCGCTCGGAAATCTCGCCCGACTGCACCGGCCGCTGGCCGCCGTAATAGGCAATGTCGGCGACGGCCTCGATCGCGAACAGCAGGCGCTTCGATAGCCTCAGCATCGTCGCCTCCTCACTTCGTTACCGTGCCGCGACGCCGGTCGAGCCATAGCCGCCGTCGCCGCGTTCGCTCGCCGGCCGTGTTGCATCCTCGGCCCATGCGATGCGCACGACCGGTGCGACAACGAGCTGGGCGATCCGCATACCGGGTTCGATCCGGAACGCATCCCGGCCAAGATTGACGAGCAGGACCTTGATCTCGCCCCGATAATCCGAATCGATCGTGCCGGGGCTGTTGAGCACGGTGATGCCGTGTTTGAGCGCGAGCCCCGAGCGAGGTCGAATTTGCGCTTCGTAACCCGCCGGCAGTGCGAGTTCGATACCGGCGGGAACCAGTTCCCGCGCCCCCGGCGCGAGGTCGAAGGGCGCTGCGATGGCCGCCATCAGATCGAGCCCGGCGCTGCCCGACGTCGCATAGGCGGGCAGCGGCTGCTGGCGCCCGTGCGCCAGACGTTCGATCGGAACCGTCACCGGTCGCCCATTATTCGCTGCGCTCACGAGACCGCTCCGAGTCGGGCCTCTCCAAGCCGGGCCGCGATCCTGTCGGCGAGACGTTCGGCCACATCGTCCTTGCTCATCGCGGGCCATGAATCGACCGCATCGGCCGTGATCAGATGAACGGTGTTGTCGCTGCCGCCGAACGTGCCGGTTTCCGGCGAGACATCGTTGGCGACGATCCAGTCGCAGCCTTTTCTGGCGCGCTTCGCCTGGGCGTTGGCGATCAGATCCTCGGTCTCCGCCGCGAACCCGATCACCAGGCGCGGCCGTTGTTTGCCGCCGGCGCTGAGTGTCGCGAGGATGTCGGGATTCTCGATCAGCGCGATCGTCGGCACCGTATCGTCGCCCTTCTTGATCTTTGCATTGCGCGTATCGCGCGGGCGCCAGTCGGCGACCGCCGCCGCACAGACCGCCACATCGACCGGCAGTACGGATTCCGCAGCGGCCAGCATCTGCTGGGCGGTTTCGACGCGCCGGATCTCGACGCCGGCCGGATCGGGCTCCGCCGTCGGACCGGATACCAGCACGGTGGCAGCACCGCGCCGTGCGAGCGCCGCGGCAATCGCGTGGGCCTGGCGGCCCGACGACCGGTTGCCGAGAAAGCGCACCGGATCGATCGGCTCGAAGGTGGGGCCGCTCGTCACCAGCGCGCGGCGTCCGGCAAGCGGTGCGCCGGTCGCAAAGAAATTCTCGATCGCGGCGATGATTTCGGCTGGCTCCGCCATCCGACCGAAACCGGTTTCGCCGCAGGCGAGATCGCCCGGATTGGGGCCGATGCGATGGATGCCGCGCGTCTCGAGCATCGCGATGTTCGCCTGCGTCGCCGCATGGTCCCACATCTCGACATTCATCGCGGGCGCGACCATGACCGGCTTGTCGGTCGCGAGCAGCGCCGTCGTTGCCAGATCGTCGGCGCGACCCTGTGCCATTTTGGCGAGTATGTCGGCCGAAGCGGGTGCGACCAGCACGAGATCGGCCTCGCGCGATAACCGGATATGACCCATCTCGCTTTCGTCGGTCAGCGAGAAGAGCTCCTGATAGACCTTGTCGCCGGTCAAAGCGGCGACCGAGAGCGGCGTTACGAATTCCGCACCGCCGCGCGTGAGGATCGCGCGCACACGCGCGCCGCGCTCGCGCAGACGGCGGGTGAGGTCGAGGCTCTTATAGGCGGCAATGCCACCGGAAATGACGAGCAGGATTCGCTTGCCTGCGAGCATCGGGGGGCTCCGGCATTCTACAATTTTACGATGGGGATAACGTAAGCCTGCCCCGAGGGGGTTTCAAGGCGGCAGCCGAATTGGCCGGGCCGGGGTCCGATGTCAGGCGACCAGAACCAGCAACAGGAGCCCGCCCAGAACCGCCACCAGCCACCAGGGGGCCCCGGCTCGCCGGCCACCGCCCATTGCCCGGATCGTCTCGGGATGGAGCCTGAGCCCACCCTCGGCAAAGCCGGTGAGCGCGGTATCCAGGTGCCGAAGTATCCGCGGCAACCGTTCGACCAGCCGGCCGGTCTCCGCGAGGGCCTCGCGGACCCGTGCCTCGGGCCCGCGATTGTCGCGCATCCAGTCTTCGATCAGTGGCTCGGCCAGCGTCCAGATATTGAGATCGGGATCGAGCTGACGGCTCACGCCTTCGGCCATCAGCATATTCTTCTGCAGCAGCAGCAGCTGGGGCTGCACTTCCATCTCGAAGGTCTGCGCGATCTGGAACAATTGTCCGAGCACGCGCGCGAACGAGATGTCGGCGAGCGGGCGGCCGAAGATCGGTTCGCCGATCGCGCGCAGCGCCTGCGCGAACGCTTCCGGCGACTTGCTCGATGGAACATAACCGGCGGCGAAATGGATCTCGGCGAGCCGGCGATAGTCGCGGTTCAGCAACCCGAGCAGCATGTCGGCCAGATAATACCGCGTCTGCCGGTCGAGCCGGCCCATGATCCCGAAATCGACCGCGCCGATCCGGCCGGCCGCATCGACGAACATGTTGCCGGGATGCTGGTCGCCATGGAAGTAACCGTCGCGAAAAGCCTGATTGAAGAAGATCGCGGCCGCCTTGGCGAGAATGTCGTGCAGGTCGTGACCGGCGGCGAGCAACCGTTCGCGATCGTCCATGCGGATGCCCGCCAGCCGCTGCAAGGTGAGTACGCGCCGCGCGGTGCGCTGCCAGTCGACGGCCGGCACGATATAGCTGTCGTCGCCGGCGAAGTTCCGGGCCAGTTCGGTGGCGCCGGCCGCCTCGATGCGCAGGTCCATTTCCTGCTGCACGATGATTGCGAAAGTTTCGACGACCGCGATCGGACGAAAACGACGCAGGCCGTGTTGTGTGCGCTCGATCAGTTCGGCCAGCCATTCCATCAGCGCGATGTCGCGCTCGAACGCCGCCTCGATACCGGGGCGCAAAACCTTGACCGCCACTTCGCGATAGGGGAAGGGATCGCCGGTTCCCTCTTCCTCGGGCAGCAGCGCGAAATGAACCTGTGCGATCGAGGCGGCCGAAACCGGATTGTCGTCGAAGCCGGCGAACAGCCGGCCGATCGGCGCGCCCAGTTCGCGCTCGATCGTGGCGCGCGCCTCGGATGCCGGGAAAGGCGGCAGCCGGTCCTGAAGCTGGGCGAGATCGGCCGCGACCCGTTCGCCGAGCAGATCGGTGCGGGTCGAGAGCATCTGGCCGAACTTGATGAAGGCAGGGCCGAGCTCGACCAGGGCGGCGGCGAGTTTCTCGCCCGGCCGCGCATCGAGCTGTGCCGCATTACGTCGCCCGAATACGTAACGAATGCCACGCAGCAGGACCGGTGCCGTGCCGGGACCGCGCAGCAGTTCGAGCAAAGGCTCGAGCGCATCGTGGCGGGCGAGGATGCGCGCGATCGCAGCAAGGCGAAGCAACTGTCGAAGGCTGCGGAACATCGGCCTGCCGGTCAGGTCCGCCAGCCGACATGCAACGCTGCAATGCCGCCGGAAAGATTGCGGAACGAGACGAGGTCGAAACCTGCGTCGCGCATCATCGTTGCGAGCGCTTCCTGCGTCGGAAAGCGGCGGATACTCTCGACCAGATATTCGTACGAAGCGCGGTCCCGCGCGACGACGGCGCCCAATGTCGGCAGCACCGAGCGCGAAAAGACATCGTAAAGATCGCGCAGACCCGGCAGCACGACATGACTGAATTCGAGGCAGAGAAAGCGCCCGCCCGGTTTCAGCACGCGATGCATCTCGGCCAGCGCGCGGTCGGGATGCGTCACGTTGCGCAGGCCAAACGCCATGGTGCAGCCATCCATGGTCGCGCTCTCGAACGGCAGATTCTCCGCGTCGCCCGTGACCCATTCGATGCCGTCGAGAATGCCGCGGTCGATCGCGCGGTCGCGCCCGACCTCGAGCATCGCCGGCGTCAGATCGCAGACGATGACTTTGGCCGCGCGTTGGGTGCGATCGAGGATGCGGAAGGCGATGTCGCCGGTGCCGCCGGCAACATCGAGGAAAACCTCGCCGGGTTTCGGCGCCAGCCGGTCGAGCATCGCGCGCTTCCACAAACGATGGACGCCGCCCGACATCAGGTCGTTCATCAGATCGTAGCGCCCGGCGACGCTGTCGAAGACGCCGCGCACCAGCCCCGGCTTCTCGGCCGCATCGACCGGCCGGTCGCCGAACCAGGCCGGTTCTGGAGGCGTATCCGTATCGCTTGCGGCGGTTCGATGGCGTTCCTCGACCATGCGCGGGACAATAGCGGCCAGGCGGCGGAGCGGCTAGCTTGGGCACCTGCCGCTCCATCCAGTACGAGGGTCCTCCCGGACCGGTCATGCCCGAACTGCCCGAAGTCGAAACTGTCCGTCGCGGCCTCGCGCTCTGTCTCGAGGGCCGCACGCTCGCGCGTGTCGTCCAGCGCCGCGCCAATTTGCGTTTCCCGCTGCCGGAACGTTTCGCCGAGCGGCTGCAGGGCCGCCGCGTCGAACAGGTCGGCCGTCGCGCCAAATATCTCGCGATCCGGCTCGACGACGGCATGATGTGGCTCTGCCATCTCGGCATGTCGGGACGCATGCTGATCGGCAGCGGCAAACCGCCCGAACCCGAGACGCACGATCATGTGCTGATCGAAACAAACGATGGCGGCTGGCTGCGCTTCAACGATGCGCGCCGGTTCGGGATGATGGATCTCTGGCCGGCCGCCGACCTCGCGACGCACCGGCTGATGCGCGGCCTCGGCCCCGAGCCGCTCGATCCAGAATTCGATGGCCCCGCTTTAGCAAAGCGGCTCAAGGGCAAGGCGACCTCGATCAAGGCGGCGTTGCTCGACCAGCGGGTCGTCGCCGGGCTCGGCAATATCTATGTCTCGGAGGCACTGCATCATGCCGGGCTCTCGCCGCGCCGGCTCGCGCGCACCGTTCAGGGCGGAAGGGCCGACCGGCTGGCGGCCGCGATCCGGCTCACGCTGGAGGCTGCCATTGAGGCCGGCGGTTCGTCGCTGCGCGATTAT
>JBBDWX010000045.1:0-8322 GCA_040902665.1 Dongiaceae bacterium | reverse complement strand
TTGTACGACCAGATCGTCGGCGGGATCGGGTTCTTCGCCGGCTGGCCGGCACCCTGGAACACCGCTTCGATGATCGCATCCTTGTTGACCGCCATATTGAGAGCCTGGCGAACCAGCTTGTTATCGAACGGCGGCTTTTGCGTGTTGAACGCCAGATAGCCGACGTTGAGGCCTTCCTGTTCCAGCAGCGTGATTGCTTCGTCGGCGCGGATCGCATCGAGATCGGCCGGATTCGGATACGGCATGATGTGACATTCGCCGGCCTGCAGCTTGGCGAGACGGACGCTGGCATCGGGCGTGATCGCAAAGATCAGGTCGTCGATTTGTGCCTTGCCGGCCCAGTAATCGACATTTGCCTTGTAACGGATGACGGCGTCCTTCTGATAATCGACGAGCACGAAGGGTCCGGTGCCGACCGGAGACTGGTCGAGCTGTTCGGGCGTGCCGGCAGCCATCATCGCATCGGCCTGCTCGGCAGAAAGGATCGACGCGAAATCCATCGCCATATTCGCGATGAAGGGCGCCTCCGGCGCGGTCAACGAGAAGCGGACGGTCAAGTCGTCCACCTTCTCCACACTGGCGAGCAGATTGCCCATGTCCATGCCGCCGAAGTACTCGTACGAGCCGCCCGAAACCGTGTGATACGGATGGTCGGCCTTCAATTGCCGCTCGAAGCTGAACACGACGTCGTCGGCATTGAAATCGCGCGTCGGCGTGAAGCTGCTGTTGGCGGCGAATTTTACGCCCGAGCGCAGATGGAATGTGTAGACGAGACCGTCGTCTGACACTTCCCAGCTTTCCGCCAGGCCCGGATTCACTGTGGTGCCGCCGCGCTCGAACTCGACCAGCCGATTGAAGATCGGCTTGGACGAGGCGTCGAAGGTCGTGCCGGCGGTGTAAAGCTGCGGATTGAAGCCTTCGGGACTTCCTTCCGAGCAATAGACGAGGGTTTTTGCGCTCGCAGAAAGCGAAACGCTGGCGGCGATGGCAACGACCGCCATAGCCCCCAGAAGCCTGGACTTCATCGTGAAACCTCCCCGTGGAATGCTGGCGGTTGCCTGCGGGGTCGCGGGCAGGGCCGCCGCAATGAGGAGAAAACCCTAGGCTTGCGCAATTCGCCTTGTCAACGCGCGGACATTGCGGAATTCCGTCCGAAAATGGCAGCAACCTTGCCCCTTGAGCGCGCCGCAAGATCGATTATTGTCGCTGCCATGCAGCATATCAGCGATACCGGGATCGAAACCCCGTTCGTTTCCGCCGGAATCACCGTCCTGCCGGAGTGGATCGATTATAACGGACATTTGAACGTCGCCTATTACCTCCACGCGTTCGATCTGGGGTACGACGCGGTCTTCGAGAAGATGGGCTTTACGCCGGACGTAGTTCGCGAGCGTAACGCTTCGGGGTTTGCGGCCGAACTCCATCTGACTTTCCAGCGCGAATTGCTCGAGGGCGATCGACTGCGCATCACCACCCAGCTTCTCGAATTCGACGCCAAGCGTTGCCGCATGATCCAGATGATGTATCACGACGCCAGCAACGAACTCGCGGCGACCTGCGAGTGGATGTCGCTCTACATCGACATGACAAAACGCAAGGTCAGCGAGATGCCGGCGGAACTGCAACAGCGTCTTGCGCGCGTTCTCGATGCGCACAGCAAGCTGCCGGCGCCGCCGGAATCCGGCCGCGGGATTTCGCTGGGCAATCGCCGCCGCTGACTTGTCTCAATCTTCGAGCAGCATGCCCTGCCGATAAGCGAGCGGTTCGCGCCCGACGACTTTTGCAAGACTGTCGCCGGGCCGCACCATTTTGTGCGATCGGCGCGAAAGCAACATGCCCTCGGTCTGCGCCTGGACCGGCGTTCGCGCCTGCCGCGGGTCGTCGGCCAGCGGATCGACGATCTCGGCGATGGTTTCGCCTTTCTCGATCCACGCGCCAAGCGGCCGGCGATAGGTCGCGATGCCGGCGACGGGGCTGCGCACGACATCGCAGGCATCGAGCATCGTCGCCTCGCAGAGTGCGGTGGGTAGCGGCCCCGCGTCGCCGCCTACAAGGCCGCGGCGCTGGAAAAAGCGGAACAGGCCGGCCGCATCGGCCGCGGCGAGCTCGTCGTTGGCATCGGCCTGGCCGCGATACTCGATGGTTGCGGCCATGCAGGCTGCGGGCAGCGGTGTTTGCTCGTCCAGGGTTGCCGCGAGCCTGGTCCACGGTGTCGAGAAGGTTTCGTCGAACGACCGGCCGCCGGAATCTTCCGCCAGCAGGATCGCGCGCGTGCCGATATCGGCCGCGAGATCGGCGGCGTCGGGCCAGTGCGCCGGCACGAGGAAGAGATGCATCAGCGAATCGTCGTCGCAATGCAGGTCGAATACGAAATCGGCATCGTGCGCGAGCCGGCACACGGCAAGACGCAGGCCCGTCATTTCGGTCGTCGCCCGGAATTCGTCGATGCCGGCCGCCATCGCGGCACGTGCCGTCGCGACATTGGTGGCGGGATCGGGGCCGAGTTTGCCGGCGACGCGCTGCGCGAGACCGGCATGGAGGTCGGGCCAGCCACGATTGAAGTTGCCGCCGCCGCCGAGTTCGTATCGCCCTGCCATATGATGATTGAGCCATTGCCCGAGCCCGATCGGATTGGCGACGGGCACCACAATGATCTCGCCGCGGATCGCGCCGGCGCGGTCGGCCTCGTCGAGCATTTTCATGAGATGATGCTGAACCAGCATGCCGGGCGTTTCATCCGCATGCAGGGACGCCTGAAGATAGGCCTTCGGCCGCGCGCCTTTCCTGCCGTAGCGATGCACGCTCACATGCCGTGCGGTGCCGGGGCTCACGCCCATCAGATCGATGCGTTCGATGGTCTTGCTCATGCTCGGTCCCGTATTGCGAAACGATCGGCTTCCTGTCGCCCTGCCGGCGGCGATGCCCCGCGCCGCGCAGGACCGCAGCCTCGTCGGCAACGGTCGCTCGGGTTAGGCTGATCGCAGGAGAATTGCATGAGACCGGGCCGGGCTGCCAATCCCGCCGGTCGATCGAACGGGGGCTGAACCGACTGATACAGGAACCGGCATCGGAGGCCATCGCGCAATTGCTGCGTTATGCGCGGCAGCGGCTTCTCCTTTCCGGCGGCGCGGTGCCGGATGCGGCCGGCTGGCGTGCCGCGCTGCCGAACGGAGCTGCCGCCATTGCATGTCGTCGGCCGGCCGATCGTGTAGCGCTGCCGGTCGGGCGCTGGTGGGCCCGCGCGGAACGGCTGGCTCTCCCGCCTGTGCGGCCGGCATTGGCATCGCTGGCACCCGCTCTCGCCTGGACGCAGAACCCGAACTATCGGGCGCGACCGCCCCATGCCCGGTTCCTGCACCGTTATGGCTATGCGGTGCTGATCGGCCGCGACGATCCCCGCGCGCCACCATTGGTCCGACATGACGGCCTCGCCGTCGGGTTGCTGCTGCTCGGGCCGGACAACGAGTATCCGCGCCACGAGCATCCCGCCGAAGAAATCTATCTGCCGCTGTCCGGTGCGGCGCTGTGGCAGCGCGGCACGGCACCATGGCGGAAAATTGCGCCGGGAACCCCGATCCATCATCCCTCGAATTTGCCGCACGCGACCCGGACCGGCGCCGCGCCGCTGCTCGCGCTCTATCTCTGGCGCGGTGCGCTCACGACCCATGCAAGGCTGAGCGGCGGTTGAGCCCGCGGCAAACCGACCTTTAGCCTTCGCAAAACCGGCCCGGGCGGGTTCGATCCGGCCTCTCGCATGCTATATGCACGGCGATGAACGATTCTCCAGCCATGACCGGTTCAACGCCGCCGGCGCCGCAGCCGGCCTATCTCGCCGCCCTCAATGCCGAACAGCGCGCGGCGGTGCTGGCAACGGAAGGGCCCGTGCTGGTTTTGGCCGGGGCCGGCACCGGCAAGACCCGCGTGCTCACCACACGGCTCGCCCATATTCTCGCCGGCCGTCGCGCCGGACCGGGCGAATTGCTGGCCGTGACCTTTACCAACAAGGCCGCGACCGAGATGAAGGATCGCATCGCCAACCTGCTCGGCCGACCGGTCGAAGGCTGGTGGCTCGGCACGTTCCATGCACTCGGCGCTCGCATGCTGCGGCGCCATGCCGAACTGGTTGGGCTCAAGCCGAATTTCACCATTCTCGACACCGACGACCAGATCCGACTTCTGAAGCAGATCGTCCAGGCAGCCGATATCGACGAAAAGCGCTGGCCGGCGCGCGGCCTGCTGTCGGTGATCGAACGCTGGAAGGATCGCGGCCTGACCCCGGAGAAAGTGACGGCGGCCGAGGCCGGCGACTATGCCGACGGTCGCGCGCTCGAATTCTATCGATTCTATCAGGAACGCCTCGCAACATTGAATGCCGCCGATTTCGGCGACCTGCTGCTGCACTGTCTCACCCTGTTCCAGAAAAACCCGGCCGTGCTCGCGGAGTACCAGCAGCGCTTCCGCTATATCCTGGTCGACGAATATCAGGACAGCAATGTCGCGCAGTATCTCTGGCTGCGTCTGCTGGCGCAGGGCCATCGCAACATTTGCTGCGTCGGCGACGACGATCAGTCGATCTATGGCTGGCGCGGCGCCGAGGTCGGCAACATCCTGCGCTTCGAAAAGGATTTTCCCGGCGCGACGGTGATCCGGCTCGAACGCAATTATCGCTCGACCGGTCATATCCTCGCCGCGGCCTCGGGGCTGATCGCGCAGAATGCGGGCCGGCTCGGCAAAACGCTGTGGACCGAAGGCGATCAGGGCGAAAAGATCCAGCTCCGCGGTTTCTGGGACGGCGAAGCCGAAGCGCGTTTCGTTGCCGACGAGATCGAGGCGTCGCAGCGCAAGGGTGCGCGCCTGGGCAGCATCGCCGCTCTCGTTCGCGCCGGTTTCCAGACGCGCGAGTTCGAGGAGCGGTTCATCACGCTCGGCATTCCCTATCGCGTGGTCGGCGGTCCGCGCTTTTACGAACGGCAGGAAATCCGCGATGCGCTCGCCTATCTGCGCATCGTCCACCAGCCGGCCGACGACCTCGCGTTCGAGCGCATCGTCAACGTGCCGCGCCGCGGTATCGGCACCGCGACGATGCAGACATTGCATGCGTTCGGCCGCGCCGAGGGCGTGCCGCTACTCGAGGCGGCGGCGCGGCTGCTCGGAACCGACGAGCTGCGCCCCGCCGTGCGCCGCGCCCTCAAGGGGATGCTCGAAGACATCGCGCGCTGGCGCGCCGAGGCCAATCACACGACGCATGTTGCTCTGGCCCAGATCGTGCTCGACGAATCCGGCTACACCGCGATGTGGCAGGCCGATCGCTCGCCCGATGCGCCGGGTCGGGTCGAGAATCTGAAGGAACTGGTTCAGGCCATGGCCGAGTTCGAGAATCTGGCCGGGTTTCTCGAACATGTCAGCCTGGTGATGGAGAGCGGCAGCGGCGATCCCAGTGACATGGTCAACCTGATGACGCTGCACAGCGCGAAGGGCCTGGAATTCGATACCGTGTTTCTGCCGGGCTGGGAGGAGGGCCTGTTCCCCCATCAGCGCGCGCTCGACGAAACCGGTCTCGCCGGGCTCGAGGAGGAACGCCGCCTCGCCTATGTAGGGATCACGCGGGCGCGCCGGCGCGTGTTCGTTTCCTATGCGGCGAACCGCCGGCTGTACAATCTCTGGCAGAGTTCGCTGCCCTCGCGCTTCGTCGACGAGCTGCCGGTCGATCATACCGAACGCGATATCGAGATCGGGCTCGATCCCGGTGCGGCCGCCCCCGGCAGCGGTTTCGGCGACTGGAATCCTTCGCCGGGATCGCGCCGGCGTCACCTCGGCGAGAACGGTATCTCTTTTCACGCGAAGCAGCGGCCATCGCGCGTCGATTTCGATGTCGGCCAGCGCGTGTTTCATATGAAGTTCGGTTATGGCAGCGTGATCGCGGCCGATGGCGACAAGGTGCAGATCGAATTCGACAAGGCTGGCAGCAAAAAGGTGATGGCGAGCTTCCTCGTGCCGGCCGAGAAAGCGGGCTGACGCGATGCGCACGACCACCGGCGGGCTGTGGACGGTGCGTCTGACGGTTCCCGGCGATACGGCAATTCGGCTGATGCAGGCGATCGAAACGGCGCTGGAACCCGATGCGCTGGCCTTGATGCGTTTCGAGCATCGCGGTGGTGCCGCCTGGCGGATCGAGGCGATCTACGACGTCGAACCGGATGCCGATGCGGTGCGTCGTCAACTTGCGCCGATCGGCGTCGCGAAATTTCCGCTCGCCATCCGCCGCCTGCCGCAGCGCAACTGGCTCGACGAGATCCAGCGGCAGATGCCGGCTGTACGCGCCGGGCGTTTCTTCGTGCATGGCAGTCATGTCGCGCTGAAGCCGCCGCGCGGTACCATCCCGTTTCTGGTCGATGCCGGGCTCGCCTTCGGCACCGGACATCACGAAACCACGCGCGGCTGTCTGCTCGCCCTCGATCGGCTGGCGCGGCGCGGGTTCGATTTCCGCCGGCCGCTCGATCTCGGCTGCGGTACGGCGGTCCTGGCGATGGCCGCGGCACGGCTATGGGATGTGCCGGTCGTCGCCGCCGATACCGATCCGACCGCGGTCGCGGTTGCGCGCGAAACCGTTGCCGCGAACCATCTGTCGGACGAGGTCCGCTGCGTGCGGAGCCACGGCTATGCCGCGAGCGCCGTGCGAGCCGGTGGGCCTTACGATCTGGTGACGGCGAACATCCTGGCCGGTCCGCTGATCCGGCTGGCGCCGGGGCTGGCGCGCCATACCGGGCCGGGGGCGGTTGCAATCCTTGCAGGGCTGTTGGCGCCGCAGGAGAACGCCATTGTCGCTGCGCACAAGGCCGTCGGGTTTTCGCTCGTCGACCGGCGGCTGGAAGGCGACTGGCCGATCCTCGTGCTGCAGAAGAGGGGCAAAGGTCGAATGGCGGGCAAAAGAAAACGGCGGCCCCAGGGGAAGGGCCGCCGCTTGGCAGTTAGACAGGAAACGTAGAGTTAGGCCGCGTGTGCCACGCGATTGCCATTGGCGGAAACCGACCGGTTCGCGAGGGTTTCGGTCACCCAGTCGATATCGCCGCGCACCATACCCATATCGTCGAGCATGCGGTCGTCATAGGCCGCGAGCTGCTTGAAGGCGAGGCGCGAACGATTCCAGACCCGGATCGGGCGAACCACATCGAAGCCGGTTTCGACGGCGTCGTCGGTGACCTGCATCGAGCGCACAACCGCCATGATGTCGCCGCGGGCGATGCCGATATCCGCGAGCAGCCGGTCGTCGAGCGAGCGCAGATCGCGCTCGGCTTCGCGGCGCATCAGCCAGCCCTGGATCGGGCGAACGATGCCCGAGCGCAGAAACGCAACCAGATCGCCGGCCAGCGAACCCGTCACCGGGAAGCGATGCTGGGCTGCCTCGCTCGCCTTCGCCGCAACGTCGACGCGGGTGAGACCGAGATCTTCCAGCATCCGTTCGCTCAGCATGCCGAGCTCGCGGGCGACTTCGCGGCGCCGTGCGTTATGCTCGATACGCCGGCGCACCGCGCCGACCAAGCGCCCGAAGGCGCTCGAGAAACTATCCGTGAGGATGGGGGCCGCCGCCTTGGCGCGCGAGACTTCCATCTTTTCCATCTCTGTAAACCTTGCCATTGTCTGTGTTTCCCCTGAAAAACCGTGGGCTGGCGCCTGCCGCCAACCTGATAAGCGGAATATAGGGAGCCTTTTCCCACCCGGTCAGGGGTGTTTTCGCATTGCAGTAATGCAACCGGAGCATATCGAGGTTAGGCCGCATGTTTCCTTGGAATAGCCGCAATGTTGCGTCGCACAATAAAGGGTCGGATCCGCAGCGAAACAGGTCGCGTTTCCGCTATGGCGCGGACCCCCGGATGAACCGTCGATGACCGCGCCCGTTGCGGCCGGAAGCCCTGTGCCGGCGCTCGATCCGGGCGCGCTTGCCGTTGCCCTCAAGGAGGCGGGTCCGGGGCTCGACGAGGCCGGGCTGCGCCGGCTCCTGACGGGGGTCGCGGGCGCGCCGCCGGGTGCCGATCCCGATGGCTGGATGCGGCTGGTGGCGGACCGGCCGAGCCCTTCTTTGGTAGCGGCCCTGCGCCTGCTGCATCAGTCGCTGATAGCGCCGGCACGACCGCTGCCGGGCCCCGCCGACCGGCTCGGCGCCCTGCGCCTCGTCCTTGCCGCCCGCGGTCTCGACGGGTTCCTGGTGCCCCATGCCGACGAGCAGCAGAATGAGTACATCCCGCCGCGGGCCGAACGGCTCGCCTGGCTCACCGGCTTCACCGGATCGGCCGGCCTCGCAATTGTGCTGAAGGACCGCGCCGC
>JBBDWX010000044.1:0-8373 GCA_040902665.1 Dongiaceae bacterium | reverse complement strand
GCCGTCACCGCGCCGGCGAACGGGAAAAGGCCGACGGCGGCGATGAAGAACATCGCAATTGTCCGGCGCATTGACTAATGCGCCTCACTCGCGGCCTGGCCCGCGAGACGAACCCATTCCGCGCGTTCCGGCTGCCCCGGTTTGCGCTGGCCGAACATCCAGGCGATCTGCTGGCCGGTTCTGTCGAAAATCTCGATCGACGTGACGGTGCCATCGTCGGTCGGTTTGCGGACCAGCCAGCAGGATGCGATGGCGTCTTCTCGGAGATGGAGATTGAAGCCCGGATCCATCACGTTCTGCCAAGGACCAAGCCGCTTCAGCGTCTCGATCGGACCGCCATGAATCTGGATCACACCGGGCGAGCCGACAAAGATCATAATCGGCACGTTGTCCGCCGCGGCAAGCCCGAGCGCGCGCGAAAAGCAACCGGCCGGAATCGATCGCGCCAGATCACTGCCGACGAGACGGAAAGATTGCACGCGCCCGACCTCGTGCCGTTTCAGCAGGCCGAAGAAGTCATGCGTGTCTCGCAGCGCTTGCCAGTCCTTGCGCAAGGCCTCGGCATCGATCGCGTCGTCGGGGCGATCGGATGGCGCGGTGGAGCGCGGCGATACGGCGATGCCGGGTTCCTGTTCCACCGATGCAAAACGCGCGACGAGAGCGTCGAAGCCTGCGATGTCGCTTTCGGCGCGCAGGTGGATTTTGTGAACCGCGGTGCCGTCGCTGTCGAAAATCTGCAGGCTTCGTTTCGGCCCCTTCGCGCCGTTCTCGACCACGGCAAAGGCGTGATGCCAGCGGCTGAAAAAGAGCCGCAGATCGATATCGGGGTCGAGGACGACCCCGCCATGCGCATTGATCTGAATTTGGCGGTACTGGCCGACCTTCTCATGCACCGCATACTCGTTGCGGGTCAGTGCCATGATCGTGCCGAGCGTTGGCAAGGCCTCGACGATCTCACGCCATTCCGGTCGCAGCCGCGTCGACGTATCCCCGACGCCGGTTGCGACCAGCTCCGCCTCGCTCACCTTGAGTGCAGCCGCCGCGTCGCGAATGCGAACGTCGGGATTGCTTTCCTGAAATCCCAACCATGCGGCCCGAAGTTCGACCGGGTTGCGATGTGGCGTCTGTGTGTGTTCCAGCATTTTATCTCCCCTTTACCAGGCAATCGTGTAGCTCATGTAGGTCTTGTAGTTGCGTCCGGGCTCGTTCGCGCCGGTGTAAACGCGCGAGTAGCTTTCGTCGAAGATGTTGTCGACGCCGACCGAGAGCGAGAATCCGGTCAGGAAATCGATCGGCTGCCACAGCGCATAAACGTCGTTCACCGTATAGCCGTCGCGCTCCTCGGCGGGATCGTCGGTATTCGTGAAATCGTCGGCAATGGTGATCCGCCAACCGATCTGCATGTCTGCCTGCTCGATCTTGGCGGCGGCATGGCCGGTGAATGTGTCGGGCTGCAGCGCGCCCAGCGGTTCGCCGGTGTCGCGATCCTCGCCATCGATATGGGCGTAGGCGGCTTGCAGGATCATAAAGTCGTTCTCGTAGCCGGCTTCGAACTCGATGCCCTGCAATTTGGCGCGATGGACATTGGTTGCCGTCGTGCTGCCGTTGCAGTTGCCGGGGATCATCGGATTGCAGGTGCCGCCGGGGATGAAGAACGGGATCGGCTGGATTACATCGAGATCGATCAGATCCTCGCCATAGGTCAGGAACCAGGTTCCCTTGGCGGTCAGCAGATCGTTGTCTGTCGCCATATCCTCGAACTGCACGCCGGCGCCGAATTCATAGGTTCGCGTTGTCTGCGGTTTCAGGTCGGGGTTCGGTTCGAACAGATTGAGAATAGTCCCGTCGGGAAAGCCAAATGCCGACGACAGGTCGAAATGCGTGCCTGTCAGATAGAGATCGTTCATGGTCGGCGCGGAGAATGCGTGTGCGTAGCTGCCATAAACCATCAGCCAGTCGACCGGCATGTAGGTCGCACCGAACTTCGGCGAGACCGCGGGGTCGGTATTGCTGTCGTCCAGGTCGCTGTCCGAGGTGTAACTGTCGTAGCGAACGCCAGGGATGATCAGAAATTCGCCGGGCAGGCCGAGCGGCTCGACAAAACTGAATTCGGCCTGGGCGAAGACACCGGCGAAGGTCGCATCGGCGTTCGGCACGCCGTCGCGATCGGCGCCGTCGGTGTCGCCGTCCTGTTTGTCCTGATAGGCCTCGACTCCGTAGGTGAAACGCACATTGTCCATCTCACCGATATCGACATAGGAGCGGTTGTCGATTTTGAATCCCAGGGTATCGACATGGCGCGTCAGCGTTTCGCCGGTCGGTCCCGCGCCCATCGCATCGAGACGCAGATCGTCGATTTCGAACTGCTGGTAGTAGGCGGTTGCGTTGAGGTCGAGCCAGTCGATGGCGGGATCCTGGAACTCATAGGTCAGCCGCCAGTTCTGCGAAAGCACGTTGCGCTCGACGCGATCGGGGCCATCCGCCTGCGGATTGATCGGTTCAAAGGATTCCCCGTCATAGCGCAGCCAGGCACCCTGAAGGCTGTGCGGACCCTCGGAAACGGTTGCCTTGGCAAGGCCGGACCAGAGATCGTCGTCGGAATCGAGCGTCGTGCCGTCTCCGAGCGAGATATCGTCCGCATTGCGATAGAGAAAACTGCCGATGAAATCGAACTGCTCGCCCGGTTTTGCAAACACGGTCGTGCCGGTGGAATACTCATCGTTGACTGTCTGTCCGCCAACGAACGGGCTGACGCCGAATGTCTCGCCGGGCATCAGGAAATCTTCGGCATCCTTGGTGCGAAACTCGATCACGCCTCCGAGGCCGCCGGATCCGTAAAGGGCCGAGCCGGCACCGCGCACCACTTCGACCTGATCGAGCATCAGCGGATCCAGAAAGAACCGACCCTCATGGCCGGTCAGCAGGTTCTGGCGCGTGCCATCCAGCAGGACGATCACATCCTGCGAACCGAAACCCCGAATGATCGGTGTTTCGCCGTTGCGTCGTGGCCCGCCGCCCATTGTCGTGTTCGGCACACCCTTGAGCACATCGTCGATGGTCGAAGGAATGCGATTCGCGATATCGCCCGAATCGAGCACCGTGACGCTGCCGGGATATTCGAACGCTTCGATCGGATTGGTCGTTGCGGTGACGGTGACACGCGGCGTGTAAACTGCGCCCTGCTCCGCCTGAACCTGTTCCGGCATGCCGGCGATGAACGTGGTTCCCACGACCGCGACCGAGAGCCAGAGACTTCTCCTGTCCCACTTTTTCTGTACTGCCATGTCCGTTTCCCCTCGTTAGACGAGTGGCATCCGGGGCTGGCAGGCCGGATATCGCTTCCGGCGTGTGGCTGGCTGGGATGACCCGATTTGTTGGCAGCGATGCCGCCGTCATTTCGTCAGGATCAGTTTTCCCTTTCCGGTGATCCGAAGCCGGTACGTTTCGCCCGCATGCTCGATGCACAACTCGCGCTTGCCGCAAAGAAGCTCTGCGCTCGACACGCGAGGAACGGCATTCCCCGATAGGGCCTCCGGCAAAACACGTCGATCCGGCGCTTCATTCGTCATCAAGCCTGCTGTTCCTGCGACTGACCCCTTCGATCGTCCCGGCCAGATCGCCGCAGCGTCATAGCGCAAGTCATTTGCATTTGCAATGCGAATAGTTCTTATTAGCGATCGGAGCACACAGAAACCTGAAATGCGCCGAGCGACCCTCATATCCATCGCGTTCCACGCTGTTATCGCGGTCACGGCGATTGCAGCGGGCATGATGAATGCCCATGAACTGCCTGAAATGGATGGCGGAATCCCAATTTCCCTGGTCGCGGCCGCGCCCGGAACTGAAGATATTGGCGATCCCGGAGCGGAATCGGCCGAACTGCCCGCCCCGGCTGCAGCGCCACACGACGCCCCACCGCGGCAAACACCGACACCCCCGGCACCCGTCGAAACAGCCGAACCGGTGCGGCCGGTGATCACGCCCCGCCCATCCCCGCCGGAGCCGACTGAAAGAGCCGAACTGCCGCCGGAACCGGTCGTCACCCCGCCGATCACGAAGCCCGAGCCTCCCGTCGAGGCCATGATAGCGGCCGAACCGGAAGCACCCGTGGAGCCGACACCGGTCGAACACGCCCCGGTCGATATGGCAGCAACGCCCGATGCGACGCCCGAGGCGCCGCCCGAAGCGACGCCCGAAGAGCGCGCGCCCGCGACGACGCAGGCGACCGGCATCGCGACAGAGGGCGCCGGGGACAGCGTCCAGATGGCGCATGCCGATATCGGCTCTGACGGCGTGCCGACCGACGAGGGTAACTTCGGCTCGCAGGGCATCGGCACAGCAGCGGACCCCGCCGCGATCGCCGATTACGCGGCGCTGTTGGCGCAATGGCTCGAACACCACAAGGAATATCCGGAACGCGCGAGACGCCGTCACCAGGAGGGTGTCGTGCTCTGCGAGTTCACCGTCGCGGCATCGGGCGACGTCGTCGATTATCGCATCCTGGAAGGATCAGGCCACGACCTGCTGGACGAAGAGGCGGATGCTCTGATCGCGCGGGCAAGCCCGCTGCCACCGCCGCCGCCGGGTGCCGCCGCGACCTATCGCGTGCCGATCGTTTTCGCGCTACGCTGAGCCGACTATTCAGTTGCCGCCATAGAGATGCTTCGCGCGCCCCTCGAATGCGCCGACCATGCGGCGCACCGCCTCATGAAACACCACGCCGATTACCTTCTGCAGCAGCAGCGAGCGGAATTCGAAATCGACGTAGAAATCGAGCAGCGTGCCGCCCTGCCCGTCCGGCTCGAAGATCCAGTGATTGTCAAGATAGCGGAACGGACCCTCGGTGTAGGCCACATCAATGCGATGGCCCGGCCGATCGAGTGTCACCCTGCTGGTGAATCGTTCCCGGATCAATCGAAAGCCGATCATCAGATCGGCAACGATCAGGTTATCGTTTCGGCTGCGGATCCGTGCGCCGACGCACCAGGGCAGGAACTCCGGATAGCGTTCGATATCGGCAACCATATCGAAGAGCTGGTCCGGCCGATACGGGAGATGACGCTTCTCGGCGTGGGTGGGCATTCAGACCAGTTCCGACGTCGTGGCGCTCAATCCGTGATCGCCGCGCGTGCCAGCTTCGCCTCGCGCGCGGCGCGCAGTTTCGCGAAATCGTCGCCTGCATGGTGCGACGAACGCGTCAGCGGCGAGCTCGCGATATGGAGGAAGCCCTTGCCGAGCCCCTGTCGCCGATACTCCTCGAACTCGTCGGGCGGCACGAAGCGGTCGAGCGGGTGATGCTTCGGCGTTGGCTGCAGATACTGGCCGATCGTCATTAAGTCGATATCCGCCGAGCGCATATCGTCCATCACCTGCAACACCTCGTCGCGCGTTTCGCCGAGCCCGACCATGATGCCCGACTTGGTGAACATCGCGGGGTCGAGTTCCTTCACCCGCTGCAACAGCCGCAGCGAATGAAAATAGCGCGCGCCGGGGCGGACCGGCCGATAAAGCCGCGGCACGGTTTCGAGATTATGGTTGAACACGTCCGGCTTCGCCGCGACGACGATCTCAAGCGCGCCGTCCTTCTTGAGAAAGTCCGGTGTCAGGATCTCGATCGTCGTACCCGGCGCGAACGCGCGGATGCGCGCGATGGTGTGCGCGAAATGCGCGGCACCACCGTCCGGCAGGTCGTCGCGATCGACCGACGTGATGACGATATGATTGAGCCCGAGGGCGGCGACCGCCTGCCCGACATGCTCGGGCTCGTGCGGGTCGAGTTTGTCCGGCAGTCCCGTTGCCACGTTGCAGAAGGCGCAGGCGCGGGTGCAGACCGAGCCGAGAATCATCATCGTCGCGTGCTTCTTTGCCCAGCACTCGCCGATATTTGGACAAGCCGCTTCTTCGCACACGGTGTTGAGCTTGAGCTCGCGCATCAGCGCGCGCGTCTCGTGATATTCTCGGCTGACCGGCGCCTTCACCCGAATCCAGTGCGGCTTGCGCACGGGCGGCGTATCCGGCCGGTTGACCTTCTCGGGATGACGCGGGCGGGGTGTCTCTACAGTCGTATCGGTCATGGGATCGTGATTGTTCCCGTTCAAAATCGCATCGATGCGAGGATAACAGCTTCCGTCGAACCCCGCACCAAGGCCTCGAGTGTGCGCCACGCACCGCCGCGCTTGAGCCCGGTCTCGCCAAAATGCTGATGCTCGGCCTCTTGAAGCTGGATCGACCGGATTTCGTCGGCGACGCGCGGCGCGTCGATGCACATCAGGGCGATCTGTTCTTCGAGATGGCGGTTGACCGTATCTTCCACCGCATAGGTACAGAGCCGGATGCCATTGCGACCGAGCGACGCCGTCATCAGCCCCAATGCGAAGCCACCGACATACCACAGGGGAAACACACGGCAGCGGCGCGCCCCATACTCGATCCGCAAGATATCGAACCGGCGCATATGGTCACGCTCATGCGCAAGGATCTCGAGCAAGGTCGGCAGCAGGTCCCGATAGAACACACGTGCCATGAAAACTTGTGCGCTGTAGATCGCAATCGCGCCGTACTCGCCAGCATGGTCCACTTTGATCGCATTGCGGATCGCTCGCGCAATCTCAATGTTGTCAGTCATATCCACCCGCGGCGCGAGCGGGAGGTCCAGAGTCGACGGCGCATGATTGGAAATCGTCATGCTGTCAGATATGTACCACTCTTCCATACGCATCGAGCACGGATTCGTGCATCGTCTCGGAAAGCGTCGGATGCGGGAAGATTGTCGCCATCAGTTCGGCTTCGGTCGTTTCCAGCGTGCGCGCGATCGCATAGCCCTGGATCAATTCGGTCACTTCGGAACCGATCATGTGCGCACCGAGCAGCGCACCGGTTTTGGCATCGAAGATCGTCTTGACCAGCCCCTGATCGTCACCGAGCGCGATGGCCTTGCCGTTGCCGACGAACGGGAAACGCCCGACCTTCAATTCGTACCCGGCCTTCTTCGCCGCCTTTTCGGTCAGGCCAACGCTCGCGATCTGCGGATGGCAATAGGTGCAGCCCGGAATGTTCGACTTGTCGATCGGATGCACGCCTTTGACGCCAGCGATCTTCTCGACGCAGGCGACGCCCTCATGGCTTGCTTTATGCGCAAGCCAGGGCGGGCCGGTCAGATCGCCGATCGCATAGACGCCCGGTTCGCCAGTCGCGCCCCACTCGTCGGTGACGATATGGGCCTTTTCGACCTTCACCTTCGTATTCTCGATGCCGATCTTCTCGACATTCCCGACGATTCCAACCGCTAGGATCACGCGATCGAAGGTCAGCGTTTCGGTCTTCTTTTCCTTGGTCTCGATCGTCGCGGTGACGTTGTCCTTGCCCTTGTCGAGTTTCTTCACGGTCGCGCCGGTCAAGATCTTCATGCCCTGCTTCTGGAAAGATTTCAGCGCAAAGGCAGAAATCTCGACATCTTCGACAGGCAGAATGCGGTCGAGCACCTCCACCACGGTCACCTCGCAGCCAAGCGTGCGGTAGAAGCTTGCGAACTCGATCCCGATCGCGCCGGAGCCGACGACCAGCAGCGATTTCGGCATCGCGGCCGGCACCATCGCTTCGCGATAGGTCCAGATCAGCTTGCCGTCCGGTTCAAGGCCGGGCAGCGATCGCGCCCGCGCGCCGGTGGCGAGAATGATATTCGTGGCGGTCAGCTCAGCGACAGCCTTTCCGTCTTTCTCGACGATGACCTTACCCTTGCCGGCAAGCCGTCCCTCGCCGTCATGCACGGCGATCTTGTTCTTCTTCATCAGGAACTTGACGCCGTTGCTGAGCCGACCCGCGACCTTGCGGCTGCGCTCGACCACTTTCGCGATGTCGTAACCAACATCCTTCGCCGACAGCCCGAAATCGGCGGCGCGCGTCATCAGATGATAGACCTCGGACGTGCGCAGCAGCGCCTTGGTCGGAATGCAGCCCCAGTTGAGGCAGATGCCGCCGAGCGCTTCCCGCTCCACGATCGCCGTCTTCATGCCGAGTTGGGCCGCGCGGATCGCCGCAACATACCCGCCCGGCCCGCTGCCGACGACGACGAGATCGAACTTGTCTTCGGCCATCGATCAGATCCTCTGCGGTGCCTGTTGCGTGAGCGCACTCACGACATCGCCGGTGTTCACGATACCCTTGCGTTCGAGCACCAGCATCGAGCATTCGCGTTCGGCAAAGGGCTTATGCTCGACGCCGCGCGGCACGACGATCATCTGTCCCTCGCCGATCTCGATCTGCCGGTCGCGGAAATCCATCCGGAAGCTGCCTTTGACGACCAGGAACAGCTCGTCGGCGTCGTCATGCGAATGCCAGACGAAATCGCCGATGACCATCACGAGCTTGACCTCA
>JBBDWX010000043.1:0-8404 GCA_040902665.1 Dongiaceae bacterium | reverse complement strand
ATCGCGACGGCCGCAACGTCGCGACCCAGATGCACACGGGCATCCGCCGGGTTGCCGGCGATCGCGCGCAGCATCTGCTCGATGTCGCCGGTTCGACGATCAAAGGTGTGGTCTACGGCGTGATGGGCACCGCGTTCGCGCAGGGTCTGCTCGCGGGCATTGGCTTCTGGATGGCCGGTGTGCCGGGCGCGCTGCTGCTCGGCTTCGCAACCTTCGTGCTGTCGCTGGTGCCGATGGGGCCGCCCTTGATCTGGGCGCCGGCGGCATTGTGGCTCTTCTATACCGGCGATACCGGCTGGGCGATCTTCATGGCACTGTGGGGCTTCCTCGTTGTCAGCAGTATCGACAACATCATCAAGCCCTGGCTGATCAGCCGCGAAAACCGGCTGCCGATCCTGCTGGTGTTTCTCGGCGTGATCGGCGGGCTGATCGCCTTCGGCTTCATCGGCATCTTTCTCGGCCCGACCCTGCTCGCCGTCGGCTTCACGCTGTTTCAGCAATGGAATGCGCCGGCGCGCGTCATCGAGGCGAAGCCCGAGAAATTTGGGCGTCGCGGCAGGCGGCGCGACAATGCCGCGCCGCGCGCGGACGGTGATGCGACCAGTGGAGAACCTAAGACTTGAACCTGTCGGAATATTCGGACCATGACGCGCTCGGTCTTGCCGAGCTCCTGCGCCGCGGCGACGTCACGCCGCGCGAACTGGCCGAGCTCGCGCTCGCCGCCATCGAAAAAATCGATCCGATCCTCAACGCTGTGATCGAGACCTTTCCCGACCGCGCGGCCGCGCTCGCCGAGCCCGGGAGCGGCGTTTCCGACATGCCGTTCCCCGGCGTGCCGTTTCTCGGCAAGGATCTGCCCTTCGAAAAGGGCGTGCGCGCCGAAATGGGCAGCGAGCTCGCGCAAGGCTTTGTCGCGCCGGTCGATACCGAGCTGGCGATCCGCCTGCGCGCGGCGGGCGCGATCAATCTCGGCCGGACCACGACATCGGAATTCGCCTTCGCCGCCACGACCGAAAACCGTGCAACCGGCAAAACGCGCAATCCCTGGAACATCGAACGATCGACGGCGGGGTCGAGCGGCGGCGCGGCGGCCTCGGTTGCATCCGGCGCCGTGCCGTTCGCACAGGGCTCCGATGCCGGCGGTTCGATCCGCACGCCGTCTTCCTTCTGCGGTCTGGTCGGGCTCAAGCCGACGCGCGCGCGGGTGCCGCTTGCACCGTTTCCGACACTGTCCCAGGCAGGCCTCAATAATTTCTTCGTGTTGACCCGCACGGTGCGCGACTGTGCGGCGCTGCTCGACGCCGTCGAGGGCCCGGCCGTCGGCGATACGTTCGAGATCGCGCGCCCGGCGATACCCTATCGCGCGGTCATCGCGCGCGCGCCATCGTCGCTGCGCGTCGCCTTCACTTCGGTCGCCTGGTCGGGGCTGCCGGTCGACAGCGCGGTCGTCGCTGCGGTCCGCCACACGGCAAAACTGTGCGAGGAACTCGGTCACCGGGTCGAGGAGGCGGCGCCGGAATTCGACTATGCGACGTATATCGCGGCGCAGAAGACGCTGTTTCCGCCCTATGTCGTGCAGGACGTCGAGGCGGTGGCAAAGGCGCTCGGCCGGACACCCGGGCCGGACAATCTGCAGAGCACCACCTGGGATCTCTATTGTCGCGGCCGCACAACGCCGGCCACCGACCTGCTCGCGGCGCTCGATACTTACAGCGACATCGTCCGCAGGGTCGCCGTCTTCTGGCAGAGCTGGGATCTGCTGCTGACGCCGACCTGCACCGTTCTGCCGCAACGGCTCGGCGTCAACGATCCCGATCGTGCGGGGGCGGACACCGACACGATGTTCAATCAGCTCGCACCGCAGGAAACATTCACGTCCCTTTTCAATGCAACGGGCCAGCCGGCGATCTCGCTGCCATTGCAGGAGAGCGACGACGGCCTGCCGATCGGGATGCAGTTCGTCGGGCGCTTCGGCGACGAGGCGCAGCTGCTCGCGCTCGCAGCGCAACTCGAGGCGGCGCAACCCTGGAGCGGGCGGCGCCCCGCGGTGCATGTCGCCAATCTTTAGCCGCGACGGGTTTCGGTTACGCCGGGCATTTCAGTCGAGCAGGCCGGCCAGCGCGCGGCCGCGCTTCTCGCCGCGGCGCAGCGCCAGGACCGCTGCCAGCATGCCGGCGAGCGTCACCATGAGCGTCATCACCACGATCGCCGCGACGTCGCCCTTCAGGCCGGGCTTGAATGAGGAGAGGATGTTGATCGGCAGCGTCGAGGTGCCCGGCCGCTGCACGAATAGCGAAATGATCACGTCGTCGAACGAAAGAATGAACGACAGGAGGACGCCCGCCAGCACCGCCGGCAGCATCAGCGGCAACGTGATCTGGAAGAAACTTCGCCACGGCACCGCGCCGAGATCGGCGGCCGCCTCTTCGAGCGCCGCCTCGAGGCCCTCCGCCCGCGCCCTTACGATCAGGATCACGACCGCGAGATTGAAAAGGGAATGGCCGACGGCGAGGCGCAACAGCCCGTCATAGAGCCCGATCCGGTCGAGCCAGATCATCTGGCCGATCGCGGAAACGAGTTCCGGCGTGCCGAGGATCACGAACAGCAGGACCAGGAACGGGCCGGTCCACATTCCCTTGCGGCGCGCGAGCGCGATGCCCGCCGGGACGCCGAGGCAGACCGCGATCACGCAATTGATTAGCGCCGCCTGCAGCGACACGGTGAGTGCGCTGACGACGCGCGGGTTGTTGACCGCGACCCAGTACCAGCGCGTCGAGAATTCGGTCCAGACATAGAGGTTCCGGCCGCCGTTGAACGAATAGACGATCACCACGAGGATCGGCAGGAAGAGGAACAGGAAAACCACGCCCATCCAGCCGAGCAGAAAGATCCGGCTCCAGTTGGTTTGTCTGCGCATCTCAGGCCTTCCCCGCGGCGCGCGCGCCTGGCGCTGCGGCGCTAATTCCGCGATCGTCGCCCAGATCGTCCAGCGCCGGTCCCGCAAGCAGCTTGAGAAGCCGCCGCAGGATGAATATCGCGATCGCGGCAAGGATCACGATGCTGCCGATCATCAGAATCAGTAGCACCGCCATCGCCGAGCCGAGCGGCAGGTTCTGCGCGGCGAGGATCTGGGTTGCGACCAGGTTGCCGATCATCAAGCCTTTCGCGCCGCCGAGAATGGCCGGCACCACGTAATCGCCCGAAGCGAGAATGAAGGTGAGCACCAGCCCGCCGAGCACACCCGGCAGTGCCAGCGGCAGCGTGACGGAAAGGAACGTGCGGATCGGGCCGGCGCCGAGATCCATGCTGCCTTGAATCAGGGACGGATCGATCCTGTCGAGCGCCACGAACATCGGCAGGACCATCAGCGGCAGGTAATTGTAGACGATGCCGAGCTGCACGGCGGCGTTGGTATCGAGCATCGTGAGCGGTCCGGCGAGCAGCCCGATATCCTGCAGGAAATGCGAAAGCACGCCTTCGGGTGCCAGGATGATGCGCCAGGCAAAGGTGCGCAGCAGGAAGCTGATCCAGAACGGCAGCACCAGCAGAAACAGCAGGACCGGCTTCCAGCGCGGCTGAATATAGCGGGCGAGCGCATAGGCGACCGGGAAGCCGACCAGTGCGCAGGCGATCGTGCCGAGCCCGGCTGTGCGCATCGTGATTTTGAAGACGGTGAAGAACACGTCCGACATCGCCTTCGCGTAGTTCGCCAGCGAAAGCACCGAGAGATCGACCGGGCCGGCGCCGGGATCGGCCGGCTTCACGCCGAGACTGTAATAAACGATGGAACCGAGCGGCACGATGAAGAAGGCCGCCCACCAGAGCATGGCGGGGGCCGCCATCGTCCAGCGCGGGAGCCGGCGGCGCATCGCCATTCTAGGCCGCGCCCGACGCCGAACCGCCCGCCGCCGACCCGTCGCCGGCCGGCGCCGCCCGCTCGTGCGAAATGCGCTGCGCCTGCAGTTCGATATCCTCGAACGGAAAGAGGGTGGTGCGCGATACCGGCCAGGCGATCCAGACCGGGTCGCCCTCCTTGGGCAGGTTGTCGGTGTAGCGCGGTACGCGCGCAAAATATTCCCGGCCCTGTTCGGTGCTGACGACATATTCGAGCGCATCGCCAAGCATCACGATGGTTACGACACGGCCGCGCAGCCGGTTGTCGTCCGCCGCCGGCTCCGACACCGAAAGCCGCACATTCTCGGGGCGAACCGCGGCGATGCTTCGGGCATTGGCGGCCACGCCGGCCGCGCGCCGTTCCGCGCGGACAAGCAGCCCGCTATCGTCGCGCAGCGCGGCGAGGTCGGCTCCTTCGGTCGTGCCCGAGAAAAAATTCTGCGTGCCGATGAAACCGGCGACATAGGCGGTGCGCGGCTCGTCGTAGAGTTCGGCCGGCGAACCGATCTGTTCGATCCGCCCGTCGCGCATCACGGCGATCCGGTCCGACATCGCCAGCGCCTCTTCCTGGTCGTGCGTGACGAAGACAAAGGTAAGCTCCAGGCGATGCTGGAGCAGTTTCAGCTCGACCTGCATCTGCTGGCGCAGTTTGCGGTCAAGCGCGCCGAGCGGTTCGTCGAGCAGCAGGACCGAGGGCCGCTTCACCAGGGCGCGCGCGAGCGCAACGCGCTGCTGCTGGCCGCCGGAAAGCTGCGAGGGCTTGCGGTGCGCGAGATGCAGAAGCTGGACCATGTCGAGGGCATCGCGCACCCGCGCGGTTCGTTCGCCGCGCGGCACATGATCCTGGCGCAACCCGTAGGCGACATTCTCCGCGACCGTCATATGCGGGAACAGGGCATAGCTTTGGAAGACCGTGTTCACGTCGCGCCGGTAGGGCGGCAGATAGGTCACGTCCCGGCCGCCGATGGTGATCTTGCCGGCATCCGGCAGTTCGAACCCGCCGATCATCCTGAGCACGGTCGATTTGCCCGCACCGGAAGATCCGAGAATCGACATGAATTCGCCGGCTTCGATATGCAGGCTCACATCGTCGACTGCCTTGAAGCTGCCGAAATTCTTGGTCACGCGTTCGAGGCGAACGTCACTGGCCATGGAAGATTATCGCCCCTGCACCGTCGCTCTTCGCGGGCGTCCGGGCCACCGGATGCTGCTGCGCATCCGATGACCCGTTCCGACCGTCTGCTTCAGGCTCGTTGCGGCAACGTTATTGTGCGGCCGCCGCCTTGTACATGTTGAGAATCCCGACGCGGCGGTCGTAGGTCTCGTTGCGCAGCGTCTGCTCGCCGCGGCCCATCGCATCGGCCGGCGGGAAGATCAGTGGATTGTCGGCGACGCCTGCCGGCAGAAACTCCTCGATCCCGCTGACCGGTGAAAGGAACCCGGTATAGGCGGTCTCGTCGGCGGCCACCTGCGAGTCGAGCACGAAGTTCATCCAGGAATGCGCCGCATTCGGATGTTCGCCGCCGATCGGCATGTGATAGCTGTCGAACCAGGCTTCGGATTTCGGTTCCGGATAGACGAACACCAGATTCTCGTTGCCCGAGGATTCAATCGCCTGCTTGGCATTGCCGTTCCAGATCTGCGCGAGGACGACCGTGCCGGTCGCAACATCCTGCACCGCATAGGAATTGAACGTGCGGACATGCTTGCCGTACTCCGCGACGTCCTTCTCGACTTCGGCGATCAGCGTCTCGTCGGTCGAGTTCCAGCTCTCGCCGCGCGACCAGAAGAAGGGTGCGACGGCAAGCGCATCGTCGAGCACCGCGACCTGGCCGCTCGCTTCCTCGCGCATCGCACGCAGGAAATCGGTCCAGCTCGTCATCGGGCCGGAAACGGCCGACTTGTCGTAGATGAAGCCCTGCGAACCCCAGGATTTCGGCACCGTGTATTCGTTACCCGGATCGAAGGCCGGGCTCGCGAACTCGGGCCGGATGTTTGCGATGTTCGGAATCTGCGAATGGTCGATCTTCTCGATATAGCCGCCCTCGATCAGCAGTCGCATCATGAAGTCGGTGTTCATGCCGAGATCGTAGCCGCTGTTGCCGCCGGCGAGCTGCAGCTTCGAATACATCTCGTCGTTCGAAGCGTAGGAATCGTAGATCATCGTGCTGCCGGTCAGCTCTTCCCATTTGACGATATTGTCGGGATTGATGTAGTCGGCCCAGCCCATCATGTTGAGCACGCCCTCGGTCTCCTGAGCCTGCGCGTGGCGCAGACCCGGCAGCGCGGCAGCTGCGCCCATGACGGCGGCACCGCGCAGCAGGCTGCGACGCGTAAACGGCGTCCGGATGCCGGCGCGGGGGCCGCGGTTCGGCATTCTGAAGCGATTGACAGTCATTGGTTCCTCCCGTGATTGCCTTGATCGGCATTGATATCGGTGCGTTGGATACCGGCCTTGAGCATCCGGCTGAGGATATGAGGCGGTATCGGCTGCCTATCTTGGCGAAAAACCCCATCGCGTCAAATCGGCGGAAATCGGCCGTCGGATGCGGCGTTTTCGGCGCGCTGCCAATCGGTTAGCATCGCGCTCATGGCCCCGGAGTTCACCCGATGAAAATGCCCATACCCGATGCGGCCACGATCGAGCGCCGCCACGCGATCGCTGCCGATCTGCGCGCGCTGCTGCCGGGCGATGCGGTGATCGAGGAGGCGCGCGAGCGACGGGTCTACGAAAGCGACGGGCTGACCGCCTATCGCGCGCTGCCGCTGCTGGTTGCGCTGCCGCGCAATGTCGACGAGGTTGCATCGGTGCTGCGTTACTGCCACGCGCAGCGCATCAAGGTGGTACCGCGCGGCGCGGGCACCTCGCTCTCCGGCGGCGCGCTGCCGCTCGAGGACGGGCTGCTGCTCGGCATGGCCCGGTTCAACCGCATCCTCGACATCGATCTCGCGAACCGCTGCGCCGTCGTGCAGCCGGGCGTCACCAACCTCGCGATCTCGGAAGCGGTACGTCCGCTCGGCTTTCATTACGCGCCGGATCCCTCGAGCCAGATCGCCTGCACCATCGGCGGCAACGTCGCGGAAAATTCCGGCGGCGTGCATTGCCTGAAATACGGCCTGACCGTGAACAATGTGCTCGGCGTCGAATTCGTCACGATCGACGGACGGGTGCTGCGCTTCGGCGGCAAACATTACGATGCCGGCGGCTACGATCTGCTCGGCCTGATCAACGGCTCCGAAGGTTTGCTCGGCGTCGTGACCGAGGTCACGGTGCGGTTGACGCCGACGCCCGAGACGGCACGCGCGCTGCTGCTCGGCTTTCCCTCGAGCGAGCAGGCGGGCGCCTGCGTCGGTGCGATCATTGCGGCTGGCATCATCCCGGGCGGCATGGAGATGATGGACCGGCCGGCGATCCATGCGGCCGAGGATTTCGTGCATGCCGGCTATCCGCTCGATGTCGAGGCTTTGCTGATCGTCGAGCTCGACGGCACGACGGCCGAAGTCGCCGAGCTGATCGCACGCGTCGAAACGATTGCGCGCGCAAACGGCGCCGTGCATTGCCGGATCAGCCGCGACGAGGCCGAACGACTGTCGTTCTGGGCCGGGCGCAAGGCGGCGTTTCCCGCGGTCGGCCGTATCTCGCCCGACTATTACTGCATGGACGGCACGATCCCGCGCGGCGAGCTGCCGCGCGTGCTGGCCGCGATGCGCACGATGTCCGAGAAATACGGGCTGCGCGTCGCGAACGTGTTCCATGCCGGCGACGGCAATCTGCACCCGCTCATTCTCTACGACGCGAATGTACCGGGCGAACTCGAGCGGGCCGAGAATTTTGGTGCCGACATTCTGAAACTCTGCGTCGAAGTCGGCGGGGTCCTGACCGGCGAGCATGGCGTCGGTGTCGAGAAGCGCGATCTCATGGGCACGATGTTCGACGAGACCGATCTCGCCCAGCAGCAGCGCGTCAAATGCGCGTTCGACGCCGAAGGGTTGCTCAATCCCGGCAAGATGTTTCCGGTGCTGCATCGCTGCGCCGAACTCGGCCGGCTGCATGTGCATCGCGGCAAGCTGCCCTTTCCCGACCTGCCGCGGTTCTGAGACTGTGTTCGATACAGCCATCCTCTTCTTCGTCATGCCCGGGCTTGACCCGGGCATCCACCGGGCCGATGCACCGCATCAAGCAATCGAAACGGAGCCTGTCCGCTCCGTGGATCGCCGGGTCACGCCCGGCGATGACGAGCGAGAGAAAATTAGCTTTCAGGCAAGTCCGACCGGGATGCCGGCGCCATGACCGATGCAGCGCCGGCGAACGAACAGCAGGTCGCAGAGTTCCTGCGCTGGGCGCTCGGCGAGGAAGCGCCGGTCGAGCTGATCGGGAACGGCACCAAGCGGCGTCTCGGGGCGCGCGTCCAGGCGGCGCACACCTTGTCGATGCGCGCGCTTTCCGGGATTACGCTCTACGAGCCGGAAGAACTCGTGCTGCGCGCGCTGCCGGGCACGCCGATCGCCG
>JBBDWX010000042.1:1323-8429 GCA_040902665.1 Dongiaceae bacterium | reverse complement strand
CGCGGCTCGGCGCCGGCGACTGGGTCGTGGTCGAGGCCGACGAGAGCGACGGCAGCTTCGTCAAGCTGCCGGCGACGATCGCGGTCGTCACCAACATCGATCCCGAGCATCTCGATTTCTACGGCACCGTCGAGGCGATGAACCACGCCTATGAGGAGTTCGTGAAGAACGTGCCGTTCTACGGCTTCGCGACGCTGTGCCTCGATCATCCGGTCGTCCAGGCGATGATCCCGAAACTCTCGGACCGCCGCATCGTCACCTACGGTCTTTCGCCGCAGGCCGACGTGCGCGCCGACAATATCCGGATCGACGCGAACGGCAGCCGCTTCGATGTGGCCATCGCCGACCGGTTGCGTAACGCGGAACGCCGCCTGGACGACGTCGTGCTGCCGATGATGGGCACACACAATGTGCAGAACGCGCTCGCCGCGATCGCGGTCGCGGCCGAGATGGAAATTCCCGACGCCGCGATCCGCAACGGGCTCGCCGGCTTCTCGGGGGTCAAGCGGCGCTTCACCAAGACCGGCGAGGTCGGCGGCATCGTCGTGATCGACGATTACGGTCATCACCCGGTCGAGATCGCAGCCGCGCTGCGCGCTGCCCGCGCGGCAGCGCCGCGCCGGGTCGTCGCCGTCGTGCAGCCGCATCGCTATTCGCGGCTCGCCAGCCTGTTCGAGGAGTTCTGCACCTGTTTCAACGATGCCGATCATGTGGTGGTTGCCGATGTTTATGCCGCGGGCGAGAGCCCGATCGAAGGCATCGATCGCGATGCGCTGGTCGCCGGACTGCAGGAACGCGGCCATCGCAACGTGACGCCGCTTGCAGACGCGGATGCATTGCCGGCGCTGATTGCCGATCTGGCGGGTCCGGGCGATTTCGTCGTCTGCCTCGGCGCCGGCACGATCACCTACTGGGCCAACGCTTTGCCGGACCAGCTGCGCACCAAACTCGACGCGCGCGCCGGACAGCGTAGCGGGGGTGCCGCATGATGGCCGCGCGGCGCCTCGATGCGACAAATCTGATCGAGCGGCTGCCGCCGGTGCGCGGCCGGCTGACCGAGAACGCACCGCTTGCCGGCATCACCTGGTTCCGCGTCGGCGGGCCGGCCGAGATCATGTTCCGCCCGGCCGACCGCGACGACCTGCTCGCGTTTCTCGCAGCCCTGCCCGACGACGTGCCGGTGACGGCGATCGGCGTCGGTTCGAACCTGCTGGTGCGCGATGGCGGCGTACCGGGCGTCGTGCTGCGGCTCGGTCGCGGTTTCGCCGGGATCGAAACCAGCGGCACGCGCGTCGTCGCCGGCGCCGCCGCGCTCGATATCAATGTCGCCGCCCAAGCAGCCGATGCCGGCATCGCCGGGCTCGAGTTCCTCTCCGGTGTGCCGGGCACAATCGGCGGCGCGCTGCGCATGAACGCCGGCGCCTATGGCCGGGAGATCGGCGATGTGCTGGTCGAGGGCGAGATCGTCGACGTGCGTGGCCGGCTGCGCCGGCTCGAACGCGACGCATTCGGCCTGAGCTATCGCCATTGCGATCTGCCGGCAGGCACGATTTTTCTTTCGGCGACTCTCCAGGGTTCGACCGGCGACCCCGCTGCGATCCGCGCGCGCATGGCCGAGATCCGCAATGCGCGCGAAGCGAGCCAGCCGATCCGCACCAGAACCGGCGGCTCGACCTTCGCCAATCCGCGCGATGGATCGGGCCGCAAGGCGTGGGCGCTGATCGACGCGGCCGGCTGCCGGGGTCTGCGGCTCGGCGGCGCGCAGGTTTCGGAACTGCATTGCAATTTTCTCATCAACAGCGGCAACGCAACGGCCGCCGATCTCGAGGCGCTGGGCGAGGAAGTGCGGTGCCGCGTGCTTGCGCATGCCGGCGTCGAGCTTGAATGGGAAATCCGCCGCATCGGTGTGCCCGCCACCGCTCCCGCCTCCGGGAGGCCGGCATGAAGCGCGTCGCTGTTCTCATGGGCGGCACGTCCGCCGAGCGCGACGTGTCGCTGACCAGCGGCAAGGCCTGCATGACGGGGCTGCTCGAGGCGGGCTACGACGCGATCGCCGTCGATGTCGGTGCGGATATCCGTGCGCTGGTGGCGGCGCTCGATCCCGCACCCGATGCGGTCTTCAACGCGCTGCACGGATCGAACGGCGAAGATGGCCGCGTGCAGGGCCTGCTCGAACTGTTGAGCATCCCCTACACGCATTCCGGCGTGCTCGCCTCGGCGATCGCCATGGACAAGACGATGGCGAAGACGATGTTCGCCGCGGCCGGGTTGCGCTGCCCCGAGGGGCGTCTCGTCGGCCGCAACGATCTGCGCAAGGGCGATCCGCTGCCGCGCCCGTTCGTCATCAAGCCGAACGACGAAGGCTCGTCGGTCGGCGTGCGCATCGTGCTCGAAGGCGACAACGCGCCGCTTCTGCCGGCGGAATGGCCCTATGGCGAGACCGCGCTGGTCGAACCCTATATCGCCGGCCACGAGCTGACCGTCGCCGTGATGGCGGGACGGCCGCTCGCCGTGACCGAACTGCGGCCGCATCAGGGTTTCTACGACTACACGGCCAAATACACCGACGGAAAGACCGACCATCTGATCCCGGCGCCGATCCCCGATCTGGTCGCCGAAGCGGCGATGGAGATGGCGCTGATCGCCCATCGCACGCTCGGCTGCCGCGGCGTCAGCCGCGCCGACTTGCGCTGGGACGATCGGCGGCCCGGCAGCGAAGGGCTCTATCTGCTCGAGATCAACACCCAACCCGGCATGACGCCGCTCTCTCTGGTGCCGGAACAGGCCGCCTATTGCGGCATCGGCTTTCCCGAACTGGTCGGCTGGATGGTGGAGAACGCACGATGCGACGGGTAAGCAAACAGAACGCGCGCAAGGCTCCCGTGCGCCGGCGCGCGCCGCGACGCATGCCGCCGCGGACCGTCATGCTGCTGGGTGGCGGCGGCACAATGCTGGTGCTGGCGCTTGGCGGCTGGCTGCTATGGCCCGTCGAATGGCTGGCCGGACAGCAGGCCGCGCTCGAAGCCGATGCGCTGGCATTGAGCGCCGAGATCGGTCTACGCATCGATCGCGTCACCGTCGAAGGCCGGCACGAGACGCCGGCCGAGGTCCTGATCGCCGCTGTCGAACACGAGGCCGGCGAACCGATTCTCGCGGTCGATACCGATGCGCTGCGCCTGCGGCTCGAGGAATTGCCCTGGGTCCGCAGCGCGACGGTCGAACGAAAACTGCCGGGCGAAATCCGCCTCACAATCGAAGAGCGCGTGCCGATGGCGCTGTGGCAGCGCGACGGCCGTTATCACCTGGTGGATCGCTACGGCGACACCATGCCGGTCGCCGACGTGTCGAAGTACGCAGGCATGATCGTGCTGACCGGGCCCGATGCGCCGGCGCATGCGCGGGCGCTGCTCGATCTGCTGGCGCTCGAACCGGATCTTGGCATGCGCGTGATCGCCGCCCAGCGCGTCGGTACGCGACGCTGGAACCTGCGGCTCGACAACGGCGTCGACATCCGGCTGCCGGAAGAAGAAGCGGCCTCGGCCTGGCGCGCGCTTGCCGACATGGAGCGCGACGAAGGGCTGCTCGACCGCGACCTGGTGATGATCGATTTGCGAACGCCCGACCGGCTCGTGGTCCGGTTGTCGCCGACAGCGGCAGAGCTGCGGCGAACGCCGGGCGACGACACCTGAACGGGATGCGACAGGGGAGATGACGAAGGTGGGCAAAAAGAAACCGAAGATCGCGACCCGGCACGGGGTGATTGCCGCGCTCGATATCGGCACGACCAAGGTCTGCTGTTTCATCGCCCGGCTGGACGAGGACGGCAATCCGCGCGTGACCGGCATCGGACACCAGGTCTCCGACGGCGTACGCGGCGGCACGATCGTCGATATGGACGCGGCCGAAGGTGCGGTGCTCGGCGCCGTCCATTCCGCCGAACAGATGGCCGGCGAAAACATTCACGAGGTCGTGGTCAATATATCCGGCGGCTATCCGACCTCGCACACGGTCGGCGTCGAAGTGCTGATCGCCGGCCACGAAGTGTCGGACGGCGACCTGCGCCGCGTGCTCGACCAGGGAAACCTGCTCGATGGCACCGGCGAACGCAGCCTGATCCACTCGATCGCCGTCGGCTACACGATCGACGGCAGCCGCGGCATCCGCGATCCGCGCGGCATGTTCGGCGAGCGGCTCGGGGTCGATATGCACATCGTCACCGCCGCATCCGGCGCAGTGCGCAATCTCGCCACCTGCATCGGCCGCTGCCATCTCGATATCAAGGCGATGGTGATGTCGTCCTATGCGGCCGGCCTCGCCACGCTGGTCGACGACGAGCGTGATCTCGGCGTCACCGTGGTCGACATGGGCGGCGGGGCGACGACGATCGCAGTCTTTTTCGACGGCAATGTCGTCTACACCGATATGGTGCCGGTCGGCGGCGCGCATGTGACGAACGACATCGCGCGCGGACTTTCGACGCCGCTCGCGCATGCCGAGCGCATGAAGACGCTCTACGGCAACTGCATGCCCTCGCCGAGCGACGAGCGCGAGATGATCACCGTGCCGCTGGTCGGCGAGGAAGATCTCGCCGCCGCGAACACCATGCCGAAATCGATTCTGACCGGAATCATCCAGCCGCGGCTCGAGGAAACCTTCGAGCTCGTTCGCGGCCGCCTCGAGCAAAGCGGATTCGACCGGCTTGCCGGCCGCCGCGTCGTGCTGACCGGCGGTGCCAGCCAGCTTCAGGGCGTGCGCGATCTCGCGGCGCTCGTGCTCGACAAACAGATTCGTATGGGACGCCCGCTCCGCGTGAGCGGTCTGGCCGAGGCCACCGGCGGCCCGGCTTTTGCCACCTGTGCCGGCCTCGTCGTTTACGCGCAACAGACAGCCGATCGGCCGCCGTTGCCCGCAAGCGTCGGGATGAGAGAGGAGCCGGACGGCCTGATCGGCCGTGTCGGTCACTGGTTTCGCGAAAACTTTTGAGAGGGGACGGGTCCGGAGCCCCGAAGCATCCGGGTCCCGAGTAACAGCCGGCGATTTCGCCGGCAGATTATCGAAGTAGAGGAGACGGAGGCCTCGCCATGACACTGAACCTATCGATGCCCAACAAGGCACATGAGATCAAGCCACGGATTACCGTGGTTGGCGTCGGCGGTGCCGGCGGAAACGCAGTCAACAACATGATTCGCTCCAACCTCGAAGGGGTGGAGTTCATCGTGTCCAACACCGATTCCCAGGCACTCGCCCAATCGCTGTGCGAGCGGCGCCTGCAACTCGGCAATACCATCACACAGGGCCTCGGCGCCGGGTCCCGACCCGATGTCGGACGGGCGGCGGCAGAAGAGTCGCTCGAAGCGGTGATCGAGAATCTGAGCGGCAGCAACATGGCGTTCATCACCGCGGGCATGGGCGGCGGCACCGGCACGGGTGCAGCACCGGTCATCGCCCGGGCCGCGCGCGAGCACGGCATCCTGACCGTCGGCGTCATCACCAAGCCCTTCCATTTCGAGGGCATGCACCGGATGGCGATTGCCGAAAGCGGGATCGAGGAGCTGCAGCAATATGTCGACACGCTCATCATCATCCCGAATCAGAACCTGTTCCGGATCGCGAACGAGAAGACGACGTTTGCCGACGCCTTCGCGATGGCGGACCAGGTACTCTATTCGGGCGTGCGCGGCGTCACCGATCTGATGGTGATGCCGGGCCTGATCAATCTCGACTTCGCCGACATTCGCGCGGTGATGACCGAGATGGGCAAGGCCATGATGGGAACCGGCGAAGCCAGCGGCGACAACCGGGCGATCGACGCGGCGGAAGCGGCGATTTCCAACCCGCTGCTCGACGACGTTTCGATGAAGGGCGCGCGCGGCGTGCTGATCAACATCACCGGCGGCCCCGATCTCACCTTGTTCGAGGTCGATGCCGCGGCGACCCGCATCCGCGAGGAAGTGGACCCGGACGCCAACATCATCTTCGGCTCGACCTTCGACGAATCGCTCGACGGCCGGGTCCGTATTTCGGTGGTGGCGACCGGGATCGAGGCGATGTCGGCGGCGATGCCGCGTCCATCGAGCCTTGCCCTGGTGGCCGATCGCGGTCGCGTCACCCGCACGCCGGCCCAACCGATTGGCGAAGCGATGCGCCGGCCGGCGGCGGCCCCGATTGCTGTGGCAACAGCCCGGGCGATTGCGGAACCGGCCCCGGCAGCGATGCCGGACGCCGAACCGATCGTTGCCGCGGGCGAAATGGTTGAGATGCCGGTCGACATGACACCGCCTGCAGCCGCGCAGGAAGCGGCGATCATCGCCGAGAGCAACGACGAGACGATGCTCGAGGCGATCGGCGAGCCGGAAGCATACGATCCGCAGCCGGCAATCGACCCGGTGGCACCGGCCAATCAGCCGCAAATGTCGGCCGAGCCGCAAGTTGCGATCGATCTGCCGCGGCGTCCGGCCTTTCTCACGCGCGCACCGGTCGTACCGCCGCTGCGGGCCGAGCGGACCGAACCGGCGATGCAATCGATGCCGCAGCCGGCACCGGCCGTTCGCACCCCGGATGGCGGACCGGCGGCCGAGGCACGGCGGATCTCGAACCTGTTCTCGCGCGTGACCGGGACGACGGCACTCTTCGGCCGTAATGCACCGGCCCGCACCGAGATGGCCGCGCATCCGACGGCGGCGAGAGAACCGGCGGCAACCCGCGAGACGGCCATGCCGGCGAGTGCGGTCGCTCCGGTCGCCGCTCAGGGCCGCGTTGTAATGCCGACAATCAGCGTCGGCAGCGCGGCACCGGCTCGCAGCGTTGTGGCTGCCGCACCGCAGACAATGGTGCAGCAACCGGTGAGCCAGCCCGCGAGCCCGGCACCGATGGCGGCGACGGCCCAGGCGGCGGCCCAGGCGGCGGCCCAGGCGGCGGCCCAGGCGGCGGCCCAGCTGCAACCTGCCCCCGCGACAGCGCCGGCAATTCCGCCGGTGCAACAGCCACGGCTCGCCGGTCTCGATCCGCGCGAGCGAATCGCCAGCAGCCGGACGGAGGAAGCCCAGCTCGATATTCCGGCCTTCCTGCGCCGTCAGGCGAACTGAACGGAATTCCCCTGTCGTCGC
>JBBDWX010000042.1:0-1313 GCA_040902665.1 Dongiaceae bacterium | reverse complement strand
GCGACAACCTCCCTGAACTGGGGCGCCCGTCGGGCGCCCCTTTTTTGTCCGCGATCCGGTTCGCGGCACGATCCAGGCGACTGGGACGGCAAACGGTGCCTATTATACTGTTCAACAGCATGCCCGGCCGCTGGAATTGATCCATGCCTCCTCCGCCGCGTTTCCTCTTCGTTACCGTCAACCAGCGCTGCAATCTGCGCTGCCAGCACTGTTATTTCTGGCAGCGCGACGACAGCGACCGGCCGAACTACATGTCGCAGCCGCGGCTGCAGGCGGTCATCGAGGAATTCGCCGACATGAGCCCGCGCGGCAATGTCGTGATCTGCGGCGGCGAACCGATGCTCGATCTCGAGGTCTATTTCGGCATCAATCGCGTCTGCCGCGAACGTGGGCTCAACGCTGTCTCGGTCGTCAATGGCACGCGAATTCGCAGCGATGCCATGGCCGAGCGCATGGTGCTCGAAGGGCCGCACGAGATTTCCATTTCGCTGAACAGCCAGCGCGCGGACCTGCACGACGAAACGCGCGGCGTGCCGGGCGCGTTCGACAAGGCGGTCCGGGCCCTGCGGCTGCTGCTGGCGGCACGACAGCGTCTTCGGCGGAACGACACGCGCATCTATGTCATGGGGCTGATCTTCGACAGAAACTACCGCGAAATCGAAGAATTCTACGATTTCGTCATCAACGATGTCGGCGCCGACAAGCTGAAACTCAATTTCCTGCAACCCGCCTTCGGGCAGCCGGGCGAGGTCGATCCGTTCTTTGCCGATCATCATGGCGTCGATCCGGAGGAAATCGGTTCGATCATCGCCCGCTGCGACGAGAAATATGCGCTCGGCCTCAATCCCGAATGGTTGCATCAGGTGAAGATGTATTTCCGATCGCTGCAGTCTGTCGGCGATATCGAACGCGGCTGGGGATCGGACGGACGCACCGCCGAACATATCTGCAACACCTACGATCGCAATATCATGGTCAATGAGTACGGCTTTGCCCGGCTCTGCTTTTCGACCGGGTTTCCCGGCATCCAGCTTCGCGAGAAGGGCGATCTGCAAAATTTCTGGGCGGGGGCGGAACCGATCCGGGCGGCGATGCGCCAGTGCAACCGCTTCTGTGGCATCAGCCACAGCGTCCGCCGGGCAACCAGCAGCAAGGCCTCGATCGCCAGGACCCTGCCGCTGGCGTGAGCCCGGCCGGGCGGCACCGGCCAAGAGGCGCCGGCGCGGCGAAATTTCCCTGCATCGCCATTCGCTTGAGCCGGATCGGGGCGGCCCGGTATAGTGGCCGTCGGCCGCCCCGGACCCCCCAGGCGG
>JBBDWX010000041.1:0-49426 GCA_040902665.1 Dongiaceae bacterium | reverse complement strand
ACATACCGTGGACATGCAGCATCTTCGTGTTGATGCTGCCCGGCGGCATATCGCGCCCGACGCCGGACAGCAATCCGATCAGCGATATGCTGCATCCAAAACCCGCCGCATTGGCCGATTGCGGCAGCGTCCGCTCGCCGCCAACTTCGACGATATGGTCTACGCCTGCGCCATTGGTCAGTTGCAGCACCCGCGCATCCCATTCCGGAGTCGATTTGTAGTTTATAGTTTCGTTCGCACCCAGTGCCTTTGCTCGTTCAAGTTTCTCGTCGCTTGAAGACGTGATAATGGTCCGCGCGCCGGCCGCGGCGGCGAACTGCAGTGCCATGATCGAAACCCCTCCCGTGCCCTGAAGGAGGACCGTCTGGCCTGGCTTCAGCCGGCCATACTCGAACAAGGCAACCCATGCCACGACACCGGCACAAGCCAAGGTGGCTGCCTCGATATCCGACAGATGATCCGGCGGCACAACGACAGCCTCTTGGGCGACCGTCAGGAATTCGACGCAGGTTCCGCCTCCTTTCTCGGCGCCAAGCGCTACTTCAATCGCTTCCGCCGTCGGCGGACCCGATATCCAGCGCGCAAACAAGATGGGGGATACACGATCGCCCACCTTGTAGCCGGTTACGCCCTCTCCCACCGCAATAACGATGCCGACGCCGTCCGACAGCGGAACGCGGCCTCGCATGTCACCACCATATGCGCTAACCGGATTACGCCTGATCAGGAGATCGCGGAAGTTGACCGCTGCCGCGCGCATGTGCAGCAACAATTCGCCCGGACCAGGCGTAGGAACGTCGCGCTGCACGATTTCGTAACGATACGGTTCATGGACCGAAACGATCATCGCATGCATGGTAGGCATCCTTACTTCGCACACACTGTTGCCGCACCAGCACGGCGCTGCGTGCAACCTGGGCCGACGCTTGGTTGTTCGGCGAGAATTGAGCCCTGCTGTTCCTATACGCGCTGCGTCCGTGAAGGCGAGGGGCAGGCGTGAAAGCCGCCCGATCCGCCCTTCTACCAGCCGCCACCGCCGCCACCGCCGCCACCGCCGCCAGACGATCCGCCGCCGGACGAGCCGCCGGTGCGACCGCCCGAACTCGGGTTGGCCGCGGCCGCGGCGACGCTGCCGGAAAACGCGCGGCCGAAATTGCCGAAATCGCTGCCGCTGAAGCGGCTGCCACTGTACCAGCCCGGTCGATAGGCGCTTTTTGTCTCGGCGGTGATGCGCTGGAACACCGCCTCGAACTGCTGCGCCCATTCGTCCTCGACTCCCAGCGCGACGGCATAAGGCAGCAGCGCCTCGAAATGTTCGGGCGTGCGTTCGGGCGGATGATGAAAGGCGAGCCGGTCCTTTTCGGCCACGCTGAGATAGAGGCGCATACCCTCGATCTCGTCGGCCTGTGCGCGGCCGAGCGGGGTGCGCGCCTCGAGCAGCTTGAAGAACAGGATGTTGAGCAGCATCGCGGTCACGAGGAAGACAAGGCCGACCAGTCCGACGGCTCCTGCCTGCTGCGACGCTCCGAACAGCCAGGCGCCCAGGAACGGCACGGCGAACACGGACATCGCGATCGCGCCAGGCAGGTTCTGCCAACCCTGGCCGGTCAGGAAGTCGCGCCATAGTTTGAACGCGTTCCAGCACAGCAGCACGCAGCCGACGGTCCAGCCCGAAAGCCAGAGCGACATGAACAGCGCCAGCCCCGGGTCGTTGCCGTAGAGGGCAACCGCAATCCAGACGATCAGCGTGAGGCCGATACCCGGAATGAACCAGATCCGGTTCCGGACGAAGAACCTGCGGTCGTATTCGCCTTCCAGATGCGATTTGAGCGCCGCCTGTGCCTTCTGCAGGGTCTTGCGATTGGATTGCTCGACCCTGAACAGCCGCTCGGCACCGAGAAACAATCGGTCCAGAATTTTGCGTTCGCCGGGCGAGAGCGGTTTCTTCGCGTCGTCGTCGATGTCGTCGCGCCGCACGATCATGTATTTTTTCTTTTCGGATTCCTCGATGCGCAGCCAGCCCTTGGCGGCCATGCTGACGATCGCGCTTACGAACGTCATCGAATCGAACCGCATGCGGTCGAGGAAGCGCATCGCCGCGGGCGGCAGATCGCTTTCCCAGCGCGCAATCACCGGCCCGCCTCTCGGGTCGCGACCGACGCGGCTCCAGGCGAAAAGATAATAAAGCAGCACCAGCAGCAGACCGCCGGCCCCGATCAGCGTGCCGGTGCCGGCGCCATGACGGAGCAGCCGGTCGGCCGTCGACGGCGGCGTGACGATACCCTTGGGGAAGCCGACCGCGACGGTCAGCCCTTCGCCCGACCGCAGCACGGCTGTCGTCTCGAACAGAACGCTCTTGTCGCCCATCGAGCGCTGCACGAGGCCCTGCCGCGCCTCGCCGACATAGCCCGTATAGGCGGCCGCATCGACAACCTCGGCACTGGCCGGCAGGACGACCAGCGCGCGCGCCCGGTCGATCGGAAATGCCCATTCGTTGCCGGTTGCATTCCAGTAAATCTCGTCCTTGTCGGTGCCGTACCCGACCTGGTCCGCCATGCGGTAGCGGATCAGATATGTCTGTGCGCGATGTGGCAGCATGACATCGGCATCGCCGATGCGGATGCGGACACCGCCGGAAATCGATTCCAGAGCCCAGGGTTCCGGCTCGCCGTTGCGCGCGATCTCGATTACCTCGAAGCCGCCGCGACCGCTGCTGCCGAACGGGATGTCGCGGAAGATGCCGCGCTCGATCAGATCGCCCTCGACCTTGACGACGATGGTTTCGGTGACGGATACCGCACCGTCGGTTTCGACGACGATCCCGACATCGAAATCCAGAATGCGTTCCTGGGCGAAAACCGCCGTCGGCTGTGCAAGCGCGGTGAAAAGAAAAGCAAGCAGCGCGGCGCCGAGCAGCCCGACCGCGGGTGCCCGGATCATCGCTTGAAGTCGACCGGCACCGGCTTGCGCGCGGCTTCCGCCTCATCGGCGTCGAGCTCGAAATAGGTTGCCGTGCCGAACTTGAAGGCGCCGGCGACGAGGTTGCTCGGAAACTGCCGGACGGCATCGTTCATCTCGCGCGCCGATCCGTTATAGAAGCGGCGCGAGCGCTGGATATGGTCTTCGATCTCGGCGAGGTCGCGCTGCATCTGCAGGAAGTTCTCGTTCGATTTCAGCTCGGGATAGGCCTCGGCCAGCGCGAACAGACTTTTCAGCGCGCCGGTCAGCATGTTCTCGCTCTTGGCCTGCTCGGCGGCCGTGCCCTGGTTCGCCATCGCGGCCGAGCGCGCCTTGACGACGCTCTCGAACACGTCGCGCTCCTGCGTTGCGTAACCCTTCACGGTTTCCACCAGGTTCGGCACCAGATCGTAGCGCCGCTTCATTTGCACCTGGATGTCGCTCCACGCCTCGTCGATCCGGTTCCTGAGCGAGATCAGGCGGTTGTAGGTCATCCAGACATAGGCCGCGACCGCCAGCGGAATGGCGATCAGGACGAGGAGTATGATGGTACCGGTCATGGGCCAAGCTTAGCGGGCCAGGGCACAGGGGGCGAGGGGGAAAGACGGCAGCTAATTCCGCCCGCTCAGCAGCCCGCGCGCGATGACATGCGCCTGGATTTCGGCGGCGCCCTCGAAAATATTGAGGATGCGCGCATCGCAAAGCACACGGCTCACCGCATATTCCTCGGCATAGCCGTTGCCGCCATGCACCTGCAGCGCATTGTCGGCCGCGGCCCAGGCGACACGCGCGGCCAGCAGCTTCGCCATGCCGGCCTCGATATCGCAGCGCCGGTCGCCGTCCTTCTCGCGCGCAGCAAAATAGGTGAGCTGGCGTGCGATCATCGTTTCGGTCGCCATCATCGCGAGCTTGACCGCGACGCGCGGAAATTCGGCGATCTTCCTGCCGAAGGCGATGCGCTCCTGTGCATAGGACAATGCCAACTCGAGCGCGTTCTGCGCGACGCCCACGGCACGCGCCGCCGTCTGCACGCGCGCGCTCTCGAAGGTCGCCATGAGCTGCTTGAAGCCATTGCCTTCCTGCCCGCCCAGCAGGTTCGCCACCGGCACCTCGAAATTGTCGAAGGCGAGTTCGTATTCCTTCATGCCGCGATAGCCGAGAACCTTGATCTCGCCGCCGGTCATGCCCTTCGCGGAAAACGGATCGGCGTCGCTGCCGCGCGGCTTGGGCGCGAGAAACATCGACAGTCCCCGCCAATCCATCGAACTCGCATCCGTACGTGCAAGAAGCGTCATCATGTCCGAGCGCGCCGCATGCGTGATCCAGGTCTTGTTGCCGGTGATGCGATAGATGTTGCCATCGCGCACCGCGCGGGTCTTGAGCGCGCCGAGGTCCGAGCCGGTCGAAGGCTCGGTGAAGACGGCGGTCGGTAAAATCTCGCCCGAAGCGAGTTTCGGCAGCCATTCGGTCTTTTGTGCGGCGGTACCGCCAAGCCGGATCAGTTCTGCCGCTATCTCGGAGCGCGTGCCGAGCGAGCCGAGCCCGATATAGCCACGCGCCAGTTCCTCCGTCACGACGCACATCGCGATCTTGCCCATGCCGAGCCCGCCATATTCTTCCGGCACGGTCAGGCCGAAGATACCGAGACCGGCCAGTTCCTCGATCACCGACATCGGGATCAGTTCGTCCTTGCGATGCCAATCGTGCGCCTCGGCAGCGTGATCGTCGGCGATGCGGCGAAACTGGTCACGCACCATCGCGAGTGTCTCGTCGCCGAGCGCCGGCTCGCCGAAATCGCCCTCGGCGATCAGCGCCGCGAGTTGCATCCGCGCCGCGTTGCCGCCGGATGCGATCAGGGTGGCGACGGAACGGGCGGCGGCAAAATCCTGTGCGTCGATCCCGGCATCCGATGTCCGCGCGATCTCGCTTTGGCTCATCGGCAGGCCGCCGGCCATCTGGGCGAGATACTCGCCGAACCCGATCTGCAGAATGAGTGACTCGCGTTCGCCGAGCCGTCCGTCCCCATCGAGTCGCTCGGCCCAATGCAGCAGCTCGCGCAGCGCCATCGCATAGGTCGCAAACCAGGCGAAGCCATGCGCCGCGAATTGCTCAGTATCGAGCAAAGCCGCGTCGATCTTGCCGGCGCGGGTCACGCTCTCGGCGACCGCAACCTTCAGTCGCGCGACGAGCGCATCCGCCTCGCCAAGCGCGGCCGCGCAGAGCGGCAGCAGATCGGGGAGGCGGGGCGTGTCGCTGTGGGCTGCCGATGCGTTCATCCGGATCATCTACATATCCCCTCCCCTTGAGGGAGGGGTTGGGGGGAGGGGTGATTGAAGGATGGCCTACCTCTTGTCCTCATGCTGAGCCTGTCGAAGCATGAGGCGGCACGGCGGGCGAAACGCAATCATCCTTCGACAGGCTCAGGATGAGGGCAACCAGGATTGACGCGACTGATTTCTACTCCTCCGCCGCATCCTCGAGCGTACGCAGGCCCGGCCGCTTCGCCTGGACCAGCACGGCCATGTTGCCCGGCTTGTGCTGGTTCTTCCACATTTTGGTATGGGCGCGCGGAATGTCGGCCCAGGAAAACACTTCCGACATGCAGGGATCGATACGCCGTTCGATCACCAGCTGGTTTGCCTGCGCTGCCTGCAGCAGGTTGGCGAAATGGCTGCCCTGGATGCGCTTCTGGCGCATCCACACGAAGCGCGCATCGAAGGTGATGTTGTAGCCGGTGGTGCCAGCGCAGAACACGACCATGCCGCCGCGTTTCACGACGAAGCAGGATACCGGAAAGGTCGATTCGCCCGGATGTTCGAACACGAAGTCGACGTCGTTGCCCTTGCCGGTGATCGCCCAGATCGCCTTGCCGAATTCGCGGCATTTTTTCATGTACTCGCCATACGCGACGGCATCGTCGACGTCGGGCAACTGGCCCCAGCAATCGAACTGCGTGCGGTTGATGACGCCCTTGGCGCCGAGCGAGAGCACAAATTCGCGCTTGGATTCGTCTGAGATGATGCCGATCGCATTGGCGCCCGCCGTCGAGATCAGCTGGATCGCCATCGATCCGAGACCGCCCGAGGCGCCCCAGACCAGCACGTTATGGCCGGGCCGGAGGATATGCGGGCGGTGGCCGAACAGCATGCGATAGGCGGTCGCGAGCGTCAGGGTGTAGCAGGCGCTCTCTTCCCAGGTGAGATGCCGGGCGCGATGCATGAGCTGGCGGTCCTGCACACGGCAGAACTGAGCGAAAGAGCCGTCCGGCGTTTCGTAGCCCCAGATCCTTTGCGAGGGCGAGAACATCGGATCGCCGCCGTTGCATTCCTCGTCGTCGCCGTCGTCCTGGTTGCAATGGACGACGACTTCGTCGCCCACCTTCCAGCGCGTGACCTTGGAGCCGACAGCCCAGACGATGCCCGACGCATCCGAACCGGCGATGTGATAGTCGGCCTTGTGCACGTCGAACGGTGAAATCGGCTTGCCGAGTCCGGCCCAGACGCCGTTGTAGTTGACGCCGGCCGCCATCACGAGAATCAGCACGTCGTGGCTGTCGAGCTTGGGTGTTTCGACGACCTCGACCTGCATCGATTCTTCGGGCGGACCGTGCCGGTCGCGCCGGATCGCCCAGGCGTACATCGTGGGCGGAACGAATCCGAGCGGAGGGATCTCGCCGATCTCGTAAAGATCCTTGCCGGCGGGGCCGGTCGTCTGGTTGGCGGCCTCCTGGCTGGCCGAAGCGGCATTCGCGGTCATAGCGCTCATATCCCCTCGCTCGCTGATCGTACGGTGTCCGGACGCCCGTATGGCCCCCGTTGCCGGCTCCGTCTTAGCGAGTGCAAAAATCTATTGCAACGCACAAATGCTCGCTTGTTGCCCGCCCACTACCGTTGAAGCAATAAAATTGCTAGGAATTGTTTTTTCGGGCACAGACCGCCCGGATTGCGGCCCATTCGGCAGGGGCGACACCGCTATCGCCGGCGGCGCTGCCGGGGTTGGCGGCAGCCCGCGCGGCGAGGTCCGGATGGGTCGAGAGCCAGTCCGGCACATCGAGCGGATGCGCCGCATGGATCTTCTCGAAGAAGCGGGCGAGACCGTCGGTCCGGATGCCGGCGGCCTCGAGCAGTTCGATCGCACGATCGTCCGCTTCGGCTTCGGATTCGCGCGAATAGGACAGCATCGCCAGCAACAGCCCCGCATTGCCGACATCGCTGCCACCGAATGCGATCGTGACGATGGCGCCGAGGCCGAGCTGTTCGACAATGCGGCGGGTCGGATGGTCGAGATCGAGATGTGCGATTTCGTGTGCCAGTACACCGGCCAGCATCTCCGGTGCCTCGGCATCCGCAATCAGCCCTTCGAAGACAAGAATATGGTTGCCAGGCAAGGCGAGGGCATTCGGCTGGCCCTGCCGGACGACGCCGACAGTGATCGGCGGTTCGGTCAGCGAGGCGGGGGCGATGCGGGCGACCAGAGCCTCGAGCGCGGCAATGCCGGCGGGGCTCTCGCAACTGCCCATGCTGTCGACCAGCGTGGCGCGGATCGTGTCGCCGAGCCGTGATTCCCAGGCCGGCGGTACGGCCGCTGCGATATGGCCGGCCATCGGCCGCCATCCGAAATAGCCCGCCGCCACGATCGCGATCATCACGGCGGACCAGATCGCGACGGTGCGCAGCTCCATTATGCCGCGATGCCGCCGCCAGTGCCGTAATGTTGGATTTGCCGCCAACAGCCGCTCGCGTTCGTCGGAGGGAAACAGGACGAGCCGCGCGCCTTCGCTGTCTGTGCAGGCGAATGTCATCGAGCCGTTCACCTGGTTCTCGTCGATCACGCGCATGTCGACGAGCGGCCAGTTTGCCAGCGGCGCGCCCGCGGCATCGCGGATCTGCAACGTATCGCCGATCAGGGCGAACCCTACGGGGCGACTGACGGCGCTCGCCCCGTCATGGAAACGATCGGGCGAAGGCGGCGGGGTGCTATTGACGGTTTCCGGCATGCCAATGCACCTGTTCAGAACATGCCGGGGTCAAAGACCTCGAGCAGACCCTCGCCGGTCTTCGATTTCACGAGAGTCGTCTGGCGCAATCGTTCGACATCGAGCGTGCCGTACACGAGGCAATTCCGGGTGACGAATCGAATCGTGCGCTGAACGGCGACCGGATAGGCGAGATAGAGCGTGAACAAGATCAGCAGGAAATTGCCGGCAACGAGCCAGGCGATCTGCCCGCCGGATGCGCTGCTGCCGAAGCGCAGATCCTGGAAGGTGGCGTTCGCGGCGGTGACGCGCGCCGTTGCCGCATCGAACCAGGCGAAGCAGATTGCGGAATAAACCAGCAGAATGACAGCGACGAGGACATAGAGCCCCAGCACGGTGAAGATGAGTTGCGCGATTTCCACTTCATCGGCAGCCTTCGTCGTCTTCCTGCCACTGGTCTCGTCCCTGCTTCCGCCATCGCTGCCGCCGCCGCCGTCTCCGCCGTTCATCGCAAAGAGCTCGGTGAAGCGGTCCACGATGTCGGTACCGCTGAGCGCGACATAGACGAGATAACCGACCAGGCCGGCGCCGACCAGAAATGTCGCGAGCCCCGCGAGGTAGCTCGGGAACAGAGGTCGGGACGAGAAAGCAACCGTGATCTTGCCGTCGCCGAAATAGGAATTCGACAACCTCCGCTCGATCAGCCGCGCGCGTGCCCAGGGACGCGCGATGGTGAGTGTGAGCCCGGTCAGCAATGTGACACCGAACGCATAGGCGCCATAAGACCAGGCTGACCCGGTCATGCCGCCGCGTAAGCCCCGCCAGACCGTGCGCGTCAGGCGATAGCGCTGCGCGGCATACTGCGCCACGAAAACGAAGTAACCGATGAAGATCGGAAAAGCGATGTTGAGGATCAGCGCAACCGGCGATTCTGGGCCGAGCCCGACCACGATGATGTTCACCGCCGCCGATACAACGAACAGGATTCCGAACACGATGAGAAAGCCGGCGAACAGTTCCGAACCCTTGCCGGTATACTCAAGCGGATCGCTCAGAAAGCGGGTGTTCGACCAGATGTAACGGCGAATGTTCGTGCGGCCCCAGAAACGATAGATGCCGAAGGTGACGATGCTGAGCAGCAGGTTCTTGAGGAAGAGCCAGTAAAGGGGGCCGAGCCGCCCGTCATACTCGAAGCGATGGACCGGCGGGCTCCCGGGCGGTCGTGCCAGCGTTTGCGATGAATAGTTGCCGCCCGATATACCGACCATGGCCGATGCCCCCAGCTCCCTTGCGAAACGCTAGATACCGCCGATGCGACATGCAAGCTTTGCGTAACCGGCGGTCATCGGGCGTGTTGACAGGCGGCGCTGTGGGGTCTATTTCCGCTGCCGATCCCGTGGCGATTTGAGCCGGCTTGCGGCCACGTAAAACAAGCAGCTAAAAGGCCCTGGTTGCCCGCGGGATGTGTTCCCGCCCAAACCTCGGCCTCCGACGGCCGGGGTTTTTTGATGTCCGCCATGCGCGGGCAGGAGGCGACCGATGACCCGGAAGAAACCCGACGCAAAAGCATGGCGCCCGGCGACGCGCCTCGTTCATGGCGGCGTGCTGCGGACAGAGTTCATGGAAACCGCCGAGGCGATCTTCATGAACTCGGGCTACACCTATTCGTCCGCCGAAGAGGCCGAAGCCGCGTTCAACAACTCGAAGCCGCGTTTCGTTTATTCGCGCTACGCCAACCCGACCGTGCAGATGTTCGAAGACCGCATGTCGCTGCTCGAAGGTGCCGAGGCCTGTCGCGCGACGGCATCGGGCATGGCGGCGGTGTTTGCCGCCCTGCTTTGCCAGCTCCGGACCGGCGACCGTCTGGTTTCGTCGGATGCGTTGTTCGGATCCTGCCACTTTATCGTCGCCGAAATTCTGCCGCGCTACGGCATCGACTGCGTGCTGGTCGACGGCCGCGAGCTCGATGCCTGGAAGAAAGCTCTTGCGAAACCGACCAAGGTCGTTTTTCTCGAAAGCCCGTCCAATCCCAGCCTTCGCCTGGTCGACCTGGCGGCGGTGTCTAATCTCGCGCACGAGGCGGGTGCCCGCGTCGTGGTCGACAATGTGTTTGCCTCGCCGCTGTTGCAGAAGCCGCTCGAACTCGGCGCCGACATAGTGGTCTATTCTGCGACCAAGCATATCGACGGACAGGGTCGCGCCCTCGGCGGGGCGATCCTCGGCACGCAGAAATTCGTGATCGACGAGTTGCAACCCTTCTATCGTCATACCGGGCCAGCCTTGTCTCCGTACAACGCCTGGATTTTCCTCAAAGGACTCGAAACGATGCCGCTGCGCGTCGCACACGCCAGCGGCACCGCCTCGCATATCGCTGGCTTTCTCTCGACGCATCAGAAGGTCGAGGAAGTGCTCTATCCCGGCCTCGCCTCGCATCCGCAGTTCGAACTCGCGCGCCGCCAGATGTCGGCCGGCGGCACGGTTCTCTCGTTCGAGATTGCCGGCGGAAAGCAGGGCGCGTTCCGCTTCCTCAACGCGCTCAGGCTGGTGCTGATCTCGAATAATCTCGGCGATTCGAAATCGCTCGCGACCCATCCTGCCACCACGACCCATCAGCGCCTCGGACCCGAGCTGCGCGCGCAGCAGGGCATTCCCGACGGGCTGGTGCGCATCTCGATCGGCCTCGAAGACGTCGCCGATCTCGAGGACGATCTCGCCCAGGCGCTGGCCGCGGTATAACATCGACCTCATGGGGTCGACGTCAGAAGCAGAGCGGGAGACCGGAGCGGGCGTGCTGTTCGTCGGCGGCGCGATGCGCAGCGGCACGACGCTGGCGGCAAGGCTGCTGACTTCGTCGGGCGAGACCAATCCCCTGCTGGCGGAAAGCCAGTATCTCGGCGCGCAGCTCGATCTGGCGGCGCAATGGCACGGCCAGTTCGATCTCTTCCTCGCCGATTACTTCGAGGATGCGGCTGCGTTCGATGCGTTTTCGCGCGAATCGTGCACGCGGTTTCTTGCCGTCGTTCGCGCGCGCTATCCCCGTGCGCGCAAACTCGCTCTTAAACATCCGGAAACGACGCGGCATTTTCGCCGGTTGGCGGAATGGTTCCCCGATGCACGTTTCGTCATCACCGTGCGCGATCCGCGCGATACGATCGCCTCGATGGTCGCGGTCGGCGAACGGCTTGCCGCGAAGGGCGAACGCGGTTCGCTGGCGGCGTTTGGTCGCGACATGGCGAAGTTCTGCGACGTGTTCCGCGGTTACTATGCCGACACGTTCCGAGACATGGGGTTGTTCGAAGGTCGCATGCTGATCCTGCGCTACGAGGATCTGGTTGCGAACCACAACGATGTGATCGGTGAACTCGCACGCTTTGCCGATCTGCGTATCGATCCCGCCCGGCTCGGCGATGCCGCGTTCTGGGAGAAGCAATCGAACTGGAGCCGGCAGCGCGGCAGCGACTATGCCGGCGCGTTCTGGTCACCCGACTGGATCGGCGCCATGACCGAGGCGCCGGTCGGCCGCTATCGAGAGAGACTGCGCGCGGCGGAGATCGCCGAGATCGAACGCCGCTGTGCCGATTTCGCGAAACTCTTTCGCTACTGGTGAGCGGCGGTCAATTCTGCCAGCGGCCGAAAATGAAGAACGCGGCGCCGACCAGGCAGAGAAATCCGGCGGCGTGGTTCCAGCGGATCGGTTCGCCGAGATACATGACCGAAAAGGCGGCGAACACCAGCAGCGTCACGATCTCCTGAATCGTTTTAAGCTCGGCGGCCGAATAATAGCCGTGCCCGATCCGGTTCGCCGGCACCGCCAGCCAGTACTCGAAGAAGGCGATACCCCAGCTCGCCATCACGACGAGATAGAGCGGGGCCGCCTTGAATTTCAGGTGCCCGTACCAGGCGAAGGTCATGAAGACGTTCGAGGCGAGCAGCATCAGGATCGGCAGCAGGGCTTCGCGGGGCATTGGCAGTCGGGCTCCCTTCGGGCCCAGAGCGGGCGGCTCTATTGCGGTGCAACATGGATCACCCTAATCTGCCGCCCTGCGCGAAATGCGTGGGTGACCGCAGGTATTCGGTGTGACCGGAGCGGGTGAATGAGCCAGAAGCCGGACATTGGCAAGGGGTCGCCGGGGGGGCTGCCGGGGGATCGTCCCGGCAGGGTCGAAGACGCCGGCGCCGGGGCGCAGGGCGGCGCCGAGCGGCCGTGGCTGATCCGCACCTATTCCGGGCACAGCTCGGCCGCCGCCTCGAACGCGCTCTATCGCACCAATCTTGCCAAGGGCCAGACCGGGCTTTCCGTCGCCTTCGATCTGCCGACCCAGACCGGTTACGACAGCGACCATGTGCTGGCGCGCGGCGAGGTCGGGAAAGTCGGCGTGCCGGTCTGCCATCTTGGCGACATGGCGACCCTGTTCGACGGCCTGCCGCTCGAGCGCATGAACACCTCGATGACGATCAACGCGACGGCGCCCTGGCTGCTCTCGCTCTATGTCGCGCTCGCCGACCGGCGCGGCATCGATCGCAAGGCGCTGCAGGGCACGGTGCAGAACGACATCGTCAAGGAGTATCTCTCGCGCGGCACCTATATCTTTCCGCCGGCGCCGTCGATGCGGCTGGTCGCCGACACGATCGCCTTTGCCTGCCGCGACGTGCCGCAATGGAATCCAACGAATGTCTGCTCCTATCATCTGCAGGAGGCGGGCGCGACGCCGCAGCAGGAACTCGCCTTCGCGCTGGCGACGGCGATCGCCGTGCTCGATGCGGTGAAGACCGGCGGCCAGGTTCCCGATGAAGAATTTCCGACCGTGTTCGGCCGCATGTCGTTCTTCGTCAATGCGGGCATCCGGCTGATCACCGAGATCTGCAAGATGCGCGCCTTCGTCGATCTGTGGGACGAGATCGGGCGCGAGCGATATGGCGTCGCCGACGAGAAGCTGCGCCGGTTTCGCTATGGCGTGCAGGTGAACTCGCTCGGGCTCACCGAACAGCAGCCTGAGAACAACGTCTACCGCATCCTGCTCGAGATGCTCGCGGTCGTGCTCTCGAAGAAGGCGCGGGCGCGGGCAGTGCAATTGCCGGCCTGGAACGAGGCGCTCGGCCTGCCGCGGCCCTGGGACCAGCAATGGTCGATCCGGTTGCAGCAGATCGTCGCCTTCGAAACCGACATTCTCGAATTCGGCGACATCTTCGACGGTTCGCCGGTCATCGAGGCCAAGGTCGCCGCGCTCAAGGAAGCGGCGAAATCAGAGCTTGCGCGCATCGACGCGATGGGCGGGGCCGTTGCCGCGGTCGAGAGCGGTTACATGAAACAGGCGCTGGTCGAATCGAACGCACGACGGCTCGCTGCGATCGAAGCCGGCGAACAGACCGTCATCGGCGTCAACAGGTTCACCGAGACCGAGCCATCGCCGCTGACCGCCTCCGACGATGGCGGATTCCTCGCGATCGACGCGAAGGCCGAGGCCGAGCAGATCGAACGTCTGAATGCGTGGCGCCAGGGCCGCGATGGGAAGGCCGCCGCCGCGGCGCTCGCCGGTCTCGAAACGGCGGCGAAGGATGGCCGCAATGTCATGCCGGCCTCGATCGAATGCGCGAAGGCGGGCGTCACCACCGGGGAATGGGGCGCCGCTTTACGCGGCGTGTTCGGCGAATATCGCGCGCCGACCGGCGTCGGCCGCGCGAGTGCCACCGGCAATGCCGGTGGGCTTGGGCGTTTGCGCGAGCGGGTCGCAGCGGTATCGGATCGGCTCGGGCGGCGGGTCAAGATGCTGGTCGGCAAGCCCGGGCTCGACGGTCATTCGAACGGTGCCGAGCAGATCGCCGTGCGGGCACGCGATGCCGGGTTTGAAGTCGTCTATGAGGGCATCCGTCTGACGCCGGCCGAGATCGCGAACGCCGCGCTCGAGGAGGGCGTGCATGTGGTCGGCCTGTCGGTCCTCTCGGGCGGCCATCTCTCGCTGGTAAGCGAGGTCGTGACACTCCTTGCGAAGCTCGGTATCGGCCATGTGCCGGTCGTCGTCGGCGGCATCATTCCGCCGGAGGATGCGGCATCCCTCAAGGCGGCGGGCGTTGCCGCCGTCTACACGCCGAAGGATTACGATTTGACCGCGATCATGGGCGACATTCTCGACATTGTCGATCGCGCCAACCGCGAGGCGGCGTGAGCGCCGCGAATTTCAAGACCATCGAAGGTGGCCCCATCGAAGGTGCCTGTCTTTGCGGCGCGCTGCGTTATCGCATTTCGACGGCGCCGACCGTCGTCGACATCTGCCATTGCTGGCAATGCCGCAAGGCCTCGGGCGCGGCCTTTGTCGGCTGGCTTGGCGTACCGATCGAAGGATTCGCGTGGATCAAGGGCGAGCCGGCGCGCTTCGAATCCTCGCCCGAAACGTGGCGCCTCTTCTGTTCGCGTTGCGGCTCGCCTGTCGCGATGGCCGGCGGCCTCGCGCCCGCGCTCTACGGCGTCACCATCGGATCGCTCGACGAGCCGGCGCGGTTCACGCCGACCGACGAAGGCTGGACTTCGCAGCGTCTGCCCTGGGCGCGGCTCGCGCATCCGCTGATCGGCCATGACGAGGATGTTCCGGGGTTCTGAGAGAATCGGTTTCTTTCGGAGCCCCACGACAATGTCCAAGCCCCGGGGTCGGTTCGGCCTTTCTGAAATTTTCGTATCGATCGGGGCTCGCTCAGGTCGCTTTGTTGCCGGCTCCGGTTCGGCATCCGCTCTGCGATTGCGTATAGCGTCCCGATGCCCGCCGCTTGCTTGACCCTGCCGCGCATCAGCGTAGCATTTCACCCATGTATCAGCTCCCGAGGCGGATTCTTCGAATTAGCGGCCCGGCGCTCGTCTAGAGCGTCCGGGGTTATCCCGTTTTTCGTCAGGAATCCTCTCGTTCGGGAGCTTTTTCATGTCCGCCAGCCCCTTATCGGCCCACCCCTTATCCGTCTATCCGGCACCGTATGCGGCCGAGGCGCCGCTGTCCTCGATCCGCAAATCGGCGTTCGTGCCGCTGAACCGTGTCGCGTGCTTTGCCGTCCAGGCCGATGCCGATCCCGGCATTCTGCCGCGCGTGCTGGGTCTTTTCGCCAAGCGCAGTCTGGTGCCCGATCGCCTCACCGGGCATCGCGGCCTGCGCGAGGGCGGCCCCGCTGGCGACGATCGCGGCGGGCAATGCGGAGCGGACAGCCACGAGCTCGCGATCGATGTGCAGGTCGCCGGGCTCGATGCCGCCGAAACCGATTATCTCGCGCGTTGTCTGCGCCAGATTCCAGGTGTCGTTGCGGTGCTGACCGCAGAGAAGGCGACGGCGGACTGAAATCGTCGCCGCGCTCGCGAACCGGAAGCGGCTGCCGCACACAAAAACCGCAGCCCCTCGGCCGGCTAGTTGTCCAGCGTGCGTTTCACCATGCGATGGAAATGGTGAATGCCATGCTCGGCGATGCCGCTGCGCTCCGGATCGACGATGATGCGGCCCTGCTTGTAGGTGCGCGAATGCAAGCCCCGTTGCACGGATTCGCACAGGTTTGTGTCCTCCGGCCCGAGCACGTCGCGTCCATAGGCGACCCGCGCGGGATCGCGTTCGGCCTTGTGGCCGTAGGCATGCGCCCAGAACATGCATTCCTCGACGCCCGAAGGCTGAACGACGGCGACGGTGAGCTGCGTCTCGCCCGGCAGCATGTTGAACGTGGTGTTCGGCCAGAGATACCAGAACGCCGCATGCGTCACCGGGGCATCGGGCGAAAACTCATACGCGCTGTTCTTCGGTTTGGTATTGAGGCCGAGCTGACGCGATACCGGTCCGATAATGTCGGTTTTGTATTCGGTCATCTCGATCATGTCGGCAAAGTCCGGGTGCGCCTTCGGGCAGTGGTAGCACTCGACATAGTTATCGACGACGACCTTCCAGTTGGCCTTCGTATGTGCGTTGCCGAAGCTCATCGGACCGTAGAATTTGAGATCGTCGAACCCGGGCACGTGTTTGCGCATATCCGCTTCGAGCCAGCCGACCTGATCCCTGAGCGGTGTCGCATCCGGGTCGAGATTGACGAAGACGAAGCCGGCAAACATCTCCACGCGAATCGGCGTGAGGCGGAAATCCTCGACGTTGAAGTCCTTCACATGCTTGCAGTTCGGCGCCGCCCGAAGCGTGCCCTCGAAATCATAGGTCCAGGCATGATAGGGGCAGGTGATGGCGGCCGCCCTCAGGCTGCCGGAATCCTTCAGCAGTTCGTGCGCCCGGTGCAGGCAGACATTGTAATAGGCCTTGAGTTCGCCCGAGCGGTCGCGCAGGACGAACACCGGCTGGTCGAGAATGCAGCCGGTGACGTAGTCGCCGGGATTCGCGAGCTGGCTCTTGTGGCCGACATATTGCCAGCTCTTGAAGAAGATCTTTTCGCGCTCGGCCTCGTATATGGCCGGGTCGATATAATAACGCGCCGGCAACGTCCAGGATCGTTCCGCATCCTCGGAAAGAGGCTTGTCGAACGCGGGATAGATCAGCTTTGCCGTTGCCATGTTACGTCTCCCCAGAAGCAAATATTGACGGGCAGGCGAGGAAACTAGCGCCCGCGGCCGATCCCTGTCCAGCGAGCGCGGTGCAATGCGGTTTCAGGCGCCGGCCGGCTCCGGATTTCGATAGACGAAGCCATAGGCCTCATAGACCTTTCCGAAATCGCCGGTCTGGGGATTCCAGAAACGCAATGCCGACCAGTCGTTCGATTCCGACACGTCGAGCACGCGTACATGTTCGAGGATGCGCTCGTCGTTGAGCCAGTTCGCGTGGCTGACGCGAATCTCGCGCGGCCCCTCGATGCCTGTTACGACGGCAAGATGCCCGCTCCTGAGCCGGTCGGTCTTGGCCAGCACCAGCAGGGAATAGGGCTCGGGCACATTGCCGCGGCTGTATAGCCCGCCGGCCGAGTGCCACCAGGTCCAGGCATCGCCACGAATGAAGATGCCGGTAAAGGCCCGGGCGTAGGGTACGCATTGCATGCGCGCGTTGGGTGAGGGCGGCGGTGCGGGCGCGGGCAGTGCGGAGAATTGTGGCGCTGTGCTGTTTTCGACACTCGCCGCCTGACCGCCACAGGCCGCGGCGCCCAACAGCAGGACCATTGCCAGTGCGCGGCGAACCTCGGGCGCATCAAGAAACATGGAACCTCCCGGTCATGACCGGCACCGATCGGCCGCCGATTCGAACCCGTTCGATCCGGCCGGCGGTCTTGATCGCCTCGGCATCGATCAGGCTTGCGCGGCCCATCTCGACTCCCTGCGCGATGCGCAATCGCAACGTCAGATCGTCCTGCGGTGTCAATGCCGCAAGGAACCCGACTAGCCCCGCATTGGCGCTGCCGGTTGCCGGGTCTTCGCCGATGCCGTCGATTGGCGAAAACATCCGCGCACGCAGATCGACCTCGTCGTTGGCGGCGGCCTTGAAGTAAAAGTGGATGCCGGCAGCAATATCCAGCGGCAGATGCTCGGCAAAGGCGCGCGAGTCGATGCGCGCCCGCGCCAAGGCGTCTCGGCTGTTCACCTCGACCATAAGGAACGGGAGCCCGACCGATACGACAGTCGGCGCGTGCAGCCTCGTCACGATGTCGGCCGGCTCGAGCGACAGACACGGCGCTGCAACTGCCGCCGGGACCGTCGTTCCGACCGTCAGCCGTTGCGGCGCGGTGACGGTCGCCCGGCCGTCCGGCTCGACATCGACCAGCACGAGGCCCGCCTGTTCCTCGAACCGCAGCGGCGATGCGATTGCCTTGCCGAAGATCGTACCGAGCCGGTGCAGCACGAAGGCCGTCCCGACATTGGGATGGCCCGCGAAGGGTACCTCGACGCCGGGCGTGAATATCCGCACCCGCGCGGTGTTGGCCGGATCGGTTGGCGGCAACAGGAACGTCGTCTCGGAGAAATTGAACTCGCGGGCGATCGCCTGCATCTGCGCATCGGAAAGACCGCGCCCATCGAGCACCACGGCCAACGGGTTGCCGCCGAACAGACGATCAGTGAACACGTCGACGGTTTCGAAAGGGTAATCGGTCATGCCTGTCGCCTTCAGGGTCGGAGAATCAATCGGTCGCCTTCGACCGAAAAGCCGGAAAGCTTTGAGAGGAAACTCATGCCGAGCAGGGATCCGTCCATCTCGCCGGAATTGACCGATGCTCGCACATCCCGAACGGCGATGTCGCCGAGCCTGACTTCGCGCAACCGGACCGGCGCCCCCCAGACGATGCCGTTCGCGGTGTTGTAGCGCTGGGTGTAGTCGAGCGTTGCAGTATCGAATCCCAGTCGCTGCGCGTCTGCCTGGCTGAGTACAACTTCGCTGGCGCCGGTATCGACCAGAAAGCGGATCAATACGCCCTCGACATCGGCATCGACATGAAAATGCCCGTCGCTGGCACGTTGGTACTCGATCGTTCCATCGGCACCGCCAATGCCGGCCGAAGGCATGAGGGCCCCCATGAACTGGTCTTTCAGCGAATAGCCGAGGACCAGAACCAGGCCGATTGCAATCCAGATGAACAGATTACGGAGGGCCGTGCCCGGCCGTGCGCGGGCGAAGCCCCAGACTGCGCCGCCGACAAGGAACAGCCAGCCAAGCAGCGCCACGATGCGTATGATGTTGCCGCGATCGTCGAGGGTCTGCGGATAGCGTCCGACCAGCCAGGCGATCACCGCACCCGCGAGGATCGCCCCGACCAGCAAAATCAGGAACCGTTGGCTGCGCACCCACATTCCTCCGGGGACGTTCTCCGGGACGAATCGGCCGATAGCGATTATACCAGAACGGCCCGGTTCGAGCCGCCGATAGGTGGCTGTCGTGTCGCTTCAACGGCCTGGCCCTACCCGGTTTGGAGTTCCGAATGCCACTCAACCGCTGCCCCGCCGCAAAGAAGCTGCCCGACATCGTCGCGCGGTTTGTGCGCCGCGCCATGTCGCTGGGTCCGGTCGAGGCACGGCCGATGTTCGGCGGCCATGGGCTCTATCTCGATGGTGTCATTTTTGCGCTCGAGGCCGATGGGTGCATCTGGCTCAAGGTCGACGACGACGCGAAACCTCAATTCATGGCCTCCGGCAGCCGGGCGTTCGTCTATCGAGGGAAGAACCGGTCAGTCGAAATGTCGTACTGGTTGTTGCCCGATGGCGCTGAAACCGATCCCGGGGCATTTCTGCACTGGGCCGAACTTGCGCTTGCGGCGGGCCGGCGCAGCATCGCGCGCAAACGTACGCCGAGTTCTGCGCGTCGTCGGGTGCGCTGAGCTTGCCATGGCATTGGTCGATCGTATTCGTGACGTCCGCTCGCTCGATTTCTCGCGGGTGCGACCTTGGCGCGTCGGTTCGGAACTCGTCGGATGGATCTCGCATGAGTTCGCACATCGGCTCGCCGGTTATCCGGAATTGTTCGCGATGACGGAAGACGAGGTTCGGCTTGCTGCAGGGCTCGACGATTTCGAGAAACGCAGCCTTGCGGTCGATGGCGCGATACGCGCCCTCGTTGCCGATGGAGCAATCCGGCGCTATCGCGGCGAAGCCTATGCAGTCGGGCGCGCCTTCCACGAACCGCCGCTGCTGGCAATCGATCGCGGTGCTGCGACGCGGTTCGGAATTCGATCCTATGGCGTTCACTGCAACGGCTATGTCGGCAGCAGAGAAGACATGAAGATCTGGGTCGCCCGCCGTGCCGCCGACAAGGCGACATGGCCCGGCAAGCTCGATCAAATCGCAGCCGGCGGTCAGCCGATCGGCCTTGGCCTGTTCGAAAATCTGGTCAAGGAATGCGGCGAGGAGGCGGGCATTCCCGCATATCTGGCGGAGCTGGCGCGGCCGGCGGGCTACGTCTCGTTTCTGACCGAGACTGTCGAAGGCATCGATAACGGCATGATCTTCGCCTACGACCTCGCCTTGCCGGAAGATTTCATGCCGGTCGCGGCCGACGGTGAGGTCGACTGGTTCGAGCTTTGGCCGGTTGCACGCGTGATCGATCAGCTCGCACGCAGCGACGATTTCGTATTCGATTCGGCACTGATCGTGATCGACTTCCTCATGCGGCATGGCTTCATCGGGCCGGACGATCCCGACTATGTCGAGATTGGCCGCGGGTTGCGGCGCTGAAGGGGGCATCCGATGGCACTGATCGATCGTGTTCGCCTGTTTTGTCCGCCGGACTTTTCGCGTCTGCGGCCGTTCCGCATCGACGGCAAGACGCTGGGCTGGATCCGGCATCCCTTTGCGGAGGCATTACGCAACTACTCCGGTACTTTTGCCGTCGCCGATCACGAGGTTTCATTGCACGGAGATCTCACGATCTGTGAAGCGCGCACCCGCGCCGTTGCCGAAGTCTGTAAGGATCTGGCGGCAATCGGCATGATCCGCAAGCTGCGCGGCGAGACGTTTCCGGTCGCGTGCTCGGCCCTGTCGCTGCCCTTACTGGCGCTCGATCGAGGTGCGGTACCGCATTTCGGTACGCGGGCCTATAGCGTGCATCTCAACGGTTATGTCGGACGGGGCGATGCCTTGAAGCTCTGGGTCGGTCGTCGGGCGCGCGACAAATCGGTGGCACCCGGCAAACTCGACAATCTCGTTGCGGGCGGTCGACCTTCCGGTTTCGGGCTGCTCGACACCCTGATCAAAGAGGGACAGGAAGAGGCGGACATGCCGGAGTCGCTTGTCCGAAAGGCGCGGCCGGCCGGTTTCTGCTCGTATCTGATCGAAACCGAAGAGGGGATTCGCAACGATCTGCTGTTCAATTTCGACCTCGATCTGCCGGCGGGCTTCGTTCCCCGAAACACCGACGGAGAAATCGATGAGTTTCAATGCTGGCCGATCGCGAAAGTCGTCGATCGTTTGGCGCGCTCCGACGATTTCAAGTTCAATGTCGCGCTTGTCAATATCGACTTTCTGGTTCGTCACGGCTATCTGGCGCCGGACGATCCGGATTATGTCGAGATCGTGCGCGGCCTCAGACGGTGATGTTCATTCCGGCTCTTGCAAAATGAATTCGTCGATCTCGGTCTTGTTCATCACATCGACCGATCCGTCCCAGATCATGGCGCAGGCGACATAGAAGATCACCACGAGACCGACATAGGCGAGCCAGTGATGTTTCTTGAGCAGTCGCGCGATGACGGTCGCAGCGACCGCCATGAAGGCGATCGAAAGCGCCAGCCCGAAGATCAACACCCACTCGTGTTCGCGCGCGATACCGGCCACCGCCAGTACGTTGTCGAGCGACATCGAGACGTCTGCAATGATGATCTGGACGACCGCTTTTCTGAGCGGCTTCGGTTCGATCGGATCGGGGGCGCTTGCGAGGTCCACGATGCCGTTTGCCTGTGCGGCGGCAGTTGCGGCCTCGGCGTCGCGCAGCATTTTCCGCTCGCGGCGCTGCTCCTCGATATCGCGCCAGAGCTTCCACGACACCCAAAGCAAAAGGATGCCGCCGGCCAGCATCAGGCCGATGATCGCCAACAATTGGGTTGTGATCAGTGCGAACGCGACACGCAGGACGGTGGCGCCGATGATGCCGAACGCCAGCACCTTCGCGCGCTGCTCGCGCGGCACGCTGGCGGCGACCATGCCGACGACAATAGCGTTGTCTCCCGCCAACACGAGGTCGACCATGATAACCTGGAGCAGGGCGCTGAGTTCGCCGACGGTAAACATCTGGGCTGTGGCCGGATCCTGAAAGGCAGCGGAAAGGTTTAGAGAATTTTCTCGTTCAACGCCAGACCGACGCCGCGATCGTTGCCCGGACCGATGCCGGGGTCTCGCCCGCGGCACGCAGGGCCCGAATGGCCATCGCATCGTGCCGTTTCGCCAGTCGCTGACCGGTGGAATCAACGATCAGCGCGTGATGATGATAAAGCGGTGCCGGCAAGTCCAGAAGCGCCTGCAGCAATCGATGAACATGGGTTGCGGCAAAAAGGTCGCGGCCCCTGGTTACCAGCGTAACCTGTTGCCGGGCATCGTCGACGGTAACCGAGAGGTGATAGCTGGTTGGCACATCCTTGCGCGCCAGCACCACATCGCCGAAGAGCAGCGGATCGACGGGAACCGGCCCCTCATCTTTTTCCTGCCATTTCAGAGTGCCCGCCAGTCGGGCAGCCTTATCGACATCCAGCCGCATCGCAAAGGGTTGACCGGTGGCTACCCGGTCCTTGCGCTCGGCGGCACCCAGATCCCGGCACGTGCCGGGATAAACGGGTCCTTCCGGACCCAGCCGTAACAGATGTGGCGCCGATACGGCGTCCGCGATGTCCTTACGGGTGCAGAAGCAGGGGTAGAGCAGGCCCATCGCATCGAGCCGGTCGAGGGCTGTGCGATAATCGGCCATATGGTCGGACTGGCGGCGCACCGGGCGCTCCCAGTCGAGCCCCAGCCAGGCCAGGTCCTCGAAAATCGCCGCCTCGAATTCGGGGCGGCAGCGTGCCCGATCGATATCCTCGATTCGCAGCAGAAACCGGCCGTCGTCGCCTGCGGTGCGTGCGGCCTCGAAGCCGACCAGGGCGGAGGCCGCATGGCCGAGATGAAGATAGCCGGTGGGGCTCGGGGCAAAGCGCGTGACGATCATGCCACGAAAGCGATGGCGCCACCGCGGGCGCTTGTCAAACCGGGCATCGTTGTCGTGCCGCCTGCGCTCGCCTGACCGTTGCGGAGGCGCTATGCTGTGCTCATCCAATCCCCGGCCCCGAATATGGAGCACCGACCGACATGCCGACCGCCGTGATCCGCTACAAAGTGCGCGACTACAAAACGTGGTTCGCCAGTTTCATCGCGCGCGAGCCGCAGATGCGCCAGATCGGTGTCATGGGCATAAACATACGCCAGACACTCGACGACCCGAACGACGTCATTCTCAATTTCCGGTTCAATGATCTTGAGCGATTCAAGACGGTCATCACCGACCCGGGAACGCGCGCCCTGATGGAGGCCGACGGCGTCATCAGCCAGGCTGACATCGTATTCTGCACCGATCCGGTCGGCCGTCAGGGTGGCGGATCTGACCGCACGCGCTGATTGTCCGCGATCGGCAGGATAGCACCGCTCGAAGGGCGCAAGCTCCGGCGCGGTTTGAAAGCGCTGGGCGAGGTGGACGCGGATCTGGCGCGCGCCATCGAAGCGGCCGGCCGTCTGCCGGTGCGCTCGCGCGATCCCGGTTTTGCAACGCTGCTGAACATCATCATGGCGCAACAGCTTTCGGTCGCTTCGGCGGGAGCGATCTGGATGCGGCTGGAGGCGGCGGCCGATCCGATGACACCGGAAAGCCTGCTGAAAATCCATCCGCGCCGGCTGCGTACCATCGGACTTTCTCGACAGAAGGCGCTCTATGCGCGCGAACTGGCGAAGGCGCTCGACAATCGCCATCTCGATCTCGATGCTCTGGCCGACATGCAGGACGAGGAAGTTATCGCCACGCTGACCTCCGTCAAAGGTATTGGCCGCTGGACCGCGGAGATTTATCTGCTGTTCTCGCTCGGCCGTCCCGATGTCATGCCGGCGGACGATCTCGCGCTTCAGGTCGCAGCGCAGCGCATCAAGGAGCTCGACGCACGGCCGACCGGGCGCGAATTGCGGGCGATGGCCGAAGCCTGGCGACCCTGGCGCAGCGTTGCGGCGCGCCTGCTCTGGCACTACTACAAGATCGTGCCGATCTAGCCCGCGCAATGCGCATCGGCTAGATAGGCGCGTGTGTTGTCAAACAAGGATAGTGATACAATGAACTCGATACTGTCGCTCGACGGGCCGCGCCACGAACCATCCGCGGGCGGCAAGCTGCAATCGATCGTAATCCTGCTGCATGGTTACGGCGCCGACGGTAACGATCTGATCTCGCTGGCGCCGCTTTGGGCAAGGCTGCTGCCGCATACCCTGTTTGTCTCGCCGAACGCGCCGTTCCCCTGCGAGATAAATCCGATGGGGCGGCAATGGTACGGATTCGAAGGCGCTTCGCCGGAGACGATACTTGCCGGCACGCGTACCGCAGCCTCGCTGATCGATGGCCATCTCGATGGCCTGATCGAGGAGACGGGGGTGCCCGCCGCGCGCGTCGCTCTTGTCGGATTTTCGCAGGGCGCCATGATGGCACTGCACGTCGCGCTGCGTCGGCGCGAGGCGCTGGCCGGGGTGCTCGGATTCTCGGGTGCGCTGGTTGCGCCGGAGCATCTGGCCGAGGAACTGCGGTCCAAACCGCCGATCCTGCTGGTGCATGGCGATGCCGATCCGGTTGTGCCGCATAGCTCGATGCAGCAGGCAGCGGCGGTGTTGAAGGAAGCCGGAATTCCCGTTGCGACCGAGACGCGACCGGGCCTGCCGCATGCAATCGATCAGGTCGGGATGGCGATGGGCGCACGGTTTCTGACCGAAGTCCTGGCTCCGGAACCGTCCGGTCGTTCGTGACCATTCGGTGGCATCGCATCGGGCACCACAATATATGGGGCAAATCTCGGTAGCCGGTTCAAAGGCGTCCCGCTATAGTTCCGGCGTACTTCGAGGGAGGAGGAGCGGAATCTCGTGAGCCCGTCGCCGGAAACCTGTCCCGCGCTTGTGCTGAATGCCGATTTCAGGCCGTTGAGCTATTTCCCCTTGTCGCTCTGGTCCTGGCAGGATGCCGTCAAGGCGGTCTTCATGGATCGCGTCAACATCGTTTCCGAGTATGAACGCGTGGTGCATAGCCCGAGCTTCGAGATGAAGCTGCCGAGCGTCATCTCGCTCAAGGAATTCGTGCCGCTGTCGCGCCGGCCGGCTTTTACCCGATTCAACGTGTTCCTGCGCGACCGGTTCGAATGTCAGTATTGCGGCGATCACTATCCGACGCCGGATCTCACTTTCGATCACGTCGTGCCGCGTTCGCGCGGCGGCCGGACGATCTGGGAAAACGTGGTCACCGCCTGCCAGACCTGCAATCTGCGCAAGGGCAATCGCCTGCCGCATCGTGTCGGCATGTTCCCGCGTCGCCGACCTTCGCAACCGAGCACCTGGGAGCTGCAGGATAACGGGCGCGGCTTCCCGCCCAATTATCTGCATGAGAGCTGGCGCGACTTTCTCTACTGGGATACCGAACTCGATCAGGGCTAGGTCTCGAACATCGTTCAGACCCGCTCTGCCAGCCAGATCGCGAAACGCGAACCGGCCTTGATCGCGCCGGTCAGCAGCGGATAGCCCGGCGCCTGCGCGGCGCCTTCGGCGAGCGCGGTATCGCGATGGGCGATCTCGTCGGTGCGAAACTCCTCGATGGTCGCCTTTAGCGCGGGTTCGCTGTCGCCAAGCGCTGCCGCCTGCTTCGCATAATGTTCGTCGATGACTTCTTCAACTGCGACCGTGCAGGCCATCGCCGCCTCGCGCGCCATCAGCGCGGTTGCAGCGCCGAGGGCAAAGCCCGCGACGTGCCAGACCGGCTGCAATGCCGACGGCCGTGCGCGTCGTTCGACCAGCAGCTTCTCGAATGCTTCGAGATGTTTCTTTTCCTGGGCGTACATCTCGCGAATCGGTGCCGCATCGGCGCGGTCGCCGAACACCGCGAGCTGACCCTCGTAGATGCGTCGCGCACCATATTCCCCGGCCAGATCGACGCGCAGGATCCGATCAATGCGCTCTTCCGGTGTCAGATCGCCAGGCAGGCGCTCTCGTGCCTTGCGCCCGTCGTTCATGCTGTTTGTCTCCGTTTGCCGCCAGCCAGCAGCGCAATTGCGATGCCTGCCAATGCGCCATAGAGCGCATTGTAGCCGGCCATCGAGATGCCGAGAAACGACCAGGCGATTTCATCGCAGCGGGCGGGCGCAGTTGCCTCGAGCGCGGCCGCCATCTCCTCGACGGTCATGCCACCGAAATCGATGCTGCCGCTGCATCCCGAGGTGCCTTCCCACCAGCCTTGTTCCACGCCGGCATGGAAGGCGCCGATTCCGGCGCTGACAAAAAACGCGAGCGCTGCCACAACCAGCAAGACCCGTTCCACGGCTGTGTTGCCTGCTCGCATGCCAAACCACCATGCGATGGCAGCAAGCAGCGCCGCAACGACATAGGGATAGCGCTGCCAATGACAAAGCGGGCAGGGCTGCAGCCCGCCGAGATACTGCGCGGCGAGTGCCGCTGCGAGCGGCGCGAGCGCTGCAAGAAGGGCAAACAATGGCAGCTGGCGGCGTACGATTTCGATCATGGTCTCTCGCGGAACCAGGGTATCGGCTGTGGCAATCGCCGGATCACATCACATACTTGATGACGACGAAGCCGCCGACAAGAAGCGCGAAGAACAAGCCCGCAAGCCAGGGCAGGTTTTCTTCGACGAAACTGCGAATCGGCGCACCGAAACGCCACAGGAGCCATGCGACAAGAAAGAACCGCGCCCCGCGCGAAAGCCCCGATGCGCTGAGGAAGGTCCAGATATCGAGGCCGGCGACGCCGCTGGCAATGGTGATCACTTTATAGGGGAAAGGGGTGAAACCGGCGCCGGCGACGATCCACCAGCCCCACTCCTGATAGGCTTCCTGGAATGCGACGAACTCCGGCTGCACGCCGTAGAAATCGATGATCGGTGCGCCGAGCGTGTCGTACAGGAGAGCGCCGATGCCATAGCCGGCGAGACCGCCGACAACGCTGGCAATGGTCGCCACCGCGGCGATTCGAAACGCGCGATGGCTGGCCGCAAGCACCATCGGGATCAGCAGCAGGTCGGGCGGAATCGGAAAAAACGAGCTTTCCGCAAAGGCGACAAAGGCGAGGACCCACATCGCGTCGTGGCGCGCGGCGAGCCGCATGGTCCAGTCGTAAAGACGGCGCAGCATGGGCTTTATGAGTTCCGATGCAATGGATGGGCGTTCGGTTGTTATCAGTGCACGACCGCCGGCCGCAAGCCGCGCAAAAGCAAACGCCGCCGGCTGCAATCGGGCAGGCCGGCGGCGTTTTACGAGCGAAGCGACTAACTCGAACCGCCGAGAGGATCCGGGCCGAACCGGTTCGGACCGGCCGTTCCTTTCAAAATGCCAATGACGATCAGCCAGAAGAAGAATCCGACGACCGGAATTAGCTGAATCAACATCCACCAGCCGCTCATGTCGCGATCGTGGAGGCGTTTGACGCCGGTTGCGATGGACGGCCAGATCAAAGCGAGGCCGAGCAGACCGCTGATGATGCCGCCGCCGAATCTATCCTGGTTGCCAGTTCCCAGAACGCTGTCGAGTACGCCGGCAATAATTGCCAGAACAATGACCGGTATGAAAAACTTCAGCCAGTAGGTCGACCGCGGAATGCGGCCTTCGAGTGAGAGTAACAGCCATTTCCAGTCGGTCCCGCCGCCGGCGGTCGAAGCCTGTTGCGCCATGGAATCCCCCTTCGTTGCCTTTGGGCCTGTCTGGTCTGCCCAGTGCGAATTGGGCGGGTTTCGGGGCCATGTTGTCAATCCGCATCGCGCAAGCCGTGTCCCGGCCATCCTGGCGGTGGCAACCGCAACCGCCCGGTTCTGGCGGTTGCGGGCCGGGTTCGCTGCTGTATCATGCCGGCCGCTTCGGGCTGGCCCCTGTGGCGGAATTGGTAGACGCGGCAGACTCAAAATCTGTTGCTCGCAAGGGCGTGGGAGTTCGAGTCTCCCCGGGGGCACCATCCACCCGAACGGTGGGCCGGGCCGCGCGCGGGACGGGGCGGCCGCCTTCTTTCGGCGATTGAAGGAACCAGATGACCCTCACCAAACTTGCCGCCGACCGGGTCGGGCTTCCCGCTTTCGAGATATCGCCGCAGGCCGACGCCGACATCTTCGATTTCTCGAGCCATATGCGCGCCAAGGAAGCACTCGAGTTTGCGCTCCGCACGCCGACGCCCGGATACAACGTGTTCGTCGTGGGTGGTGAGCGCAGCGGCCGGATGACGGCAACGCTGGCCTTTCTGCGTGAGGCCATCCAGGGCCGCGGGATTCCCGACGACTGGATTTACCTCAATAACTTCACTCATTCGCATCGCCCCCGCCCGGCGCGCTTGCCGGCAGGCGGCGGGCGCACGCTGCGCGATCAGATGGCGGTCTTCGTGCGGCGTCTCGCTCGTATCACGACGCAAATCTTCGATGACGAAGCTTTTCGAAACTCAATCGAGGCGCTGGCGACCAGGGTGCGTACCGATCTCGATGGCCGGCTTGCTGCCCTGCGCAAGGAGGCAAAAGAGGCGGGCTTCGAACTGGTGCAGACCGCAGAGGGGTTCGCGCTGGCGCTGGTCGATGCCGAGGGAAAGCAGATACTGCCGGTCGACGCATCGGCAGAGCAGCAGGCCGCCGCACAGAAGATCGGGCAGGCGCTCGGCGAGCTAACCCGCGATGCGGCACGCCAGCAGGCGGCCCTGGGCGGCGACGTCGCGGCCTTCGCGCGCCGCATCGCCGAGAAGGCCTTCGCGCCGCTGGTATCGGAATTGAAAGTGTCTTACGCGAACCATCCGGCCATCTCGCGCTGGCTCGTCGAGCTCGAGAACGATCTGCTGCAGCATCTCGATCAGATTCGTGCCGCCGCTGGCGCCGGCCTTGAGGGTATCGCCACGCTCGATCTGCGCTATGGCGTGAATCTGTTTGTCGATCGCGGCGATGCGAGCGGTCCCGAAGTCGTGCTCGAGCCCAATCCCGATTTCGATTCGTTGTTCGGCAAGATCGAGTTCCGCCAGATCGAAGGCGTGCTATCGACCGATTTCTCGCTGATCCGCCCGGGCGCCTTGCACCGCGCCAATGGCGGCGTGCTGGTGTTGCGTGCCGAAGCGTTCGGCGCCCAACCGGCATTGTGGCAGGCGCTCAAGGCCGTGCTGCGCGACGGCGAAATCAATATCGACGAACATCGCCCGAGTCCGCCGGTACCGATCGCAGGATCACCGAAACCGAAGCCGATCCCGTTCAATGCCAAGGTCGTGCTGGTCGGTTCACCGGGCTGGTACTATTCCTTTTTTGCCGCCGACGCCCAGTTCCAGGGTAATTTCAAGGTCAAGGCCGATATCGATCCGGACATGCCGGCCGATGCATCGAATCTCGCCTGTTATGGCGGAGTCGCGACGCAGATGGCGGTCGCGCATAAAGCGACTTTCGAGCAGGACGGGTTGGTGGCACTTGTCGGTCTGGCGGCACGGCTTGCCGGAGAGCGCGACAAGCTCTCGGCGCGGTTCGAGGAGATTGCGGATCTGGTCGGAGAAGCCTGCGACTGTCTCGGATGCGAGAACCCGGTGATCGATCGCAAGGCGGTCATCGAAGCCTTCGAGCGCCGCCGCCGTCGCAATGCCCGCATCGAGGACAGGCTCCAGGCAGAGATCGCCCGCGGTGTGCTGATGATCGATGTCGATGGCCGCGCCATCGGCCAGGTCAACGGGCTCGCGGTGCAGGATTACGGCGACCACAGCTTCGGCCTGCCCGCGCGCGTGACGGCCCGCGCATCGGTCGGGCGCACCGGTCTGATCAATATCGAGCGCGATGTCGCGTTGGGCGGGCCGATCCAGCAGAAGGGCGTCATGGTGTTGCAGGGGTTCCTTGCCGGGCATTTCGCGCGTCGCATGCCGCTCTCGTTCGATGCCTCGATCACGTTCGAACAGAGCTATGGCGGCATCGAAGGCGACAGCGCGTCGCTTGCAGAACTTCTGGCCGTGCTTTCCGATCTCGGCCAGGTGCCGCTGCGGCAGGATATTGCGGTCACCGGATCGGTCAATCAGCGCGGCGAGGTGCAGGCCGTCGGCGGTGTTCTGTTCAAGGTCGAAGGGTTCTATCGGGTGTGCGCTGAACGGGGCGCACTTACCGGAAACCAGGGCGTGCTGGTGCCCGCCACCAATGAACGCAATCTGGTGTTGCGCGACGAGATCGCCCAGGCTGTCGCCGATGGACGCTTCAATATCTGGAGCGCGGCCAAGGTCGAGGATGCGATCGAACTCCTGACCGGCATGCCGGCGGGCCAACCCGATGCCGACGGCAGTTACCCCAAGGATACGCTCTATGGCCGCGTCCAGGCGGCGCTCGAAGCGTTCGACCGGCGGCTGATCGAGCGTGGCTGGGCGGCAACCCGCGCCATCTGAGGGCGTCGGGCAATAAATTTCGACGACTGCCCGCGCTCGCCGGGCTGTCCTATACTGCCGGTCATTCGGGCATACCGACGATCCGGAGGACGATCCGATGAACAAGATGGCGACCGACCTGCTGCCGCCCTCGCAGGCAACCCGTGACCGGCGGCTCGATCCGAAGAAGACCGCGGTCCTGGTGGTCGACACGCAGATGAGCGAGATTACCGCGGAGCAGGTTCGCGAGCGGCCCGAGTATGTCCGCACGATTCGCGAACGGGTGTTGCCCGCCATGCGCAGGCTGATCGACGAAACCCGGGCGCGTGGCGGCGAGATCGTCTATACGCGGATCGAGTGCCTGACCGCAGACGGGCGCGAGGCGTCGCTCGATTATAAACTGTCCGACATGGTGATACCGAAAGGCTCGCCTTTGGCCCAAATCATCCCGGAAATCGCGCCTGAAGCCGACGATATCGTGCTGCCGAAGAGTTCATCCGGTGTCTTCAATTCCACGATCGTCGACTATGTGTTGCGTAACATGGGCATCGAGAATGTCATCGTGGTCGGGCTGCTGACTGATCAATGCGTCGACATGGCGGTGCGCGACGGTGCCGACCACGGCTATTACATGATCTGCGCGGCCGACGCCTGCGGCACCTATACGCAGGAGCGCCACATGAATGCACTCCGGGCCTTTGCGGGCTATTGCCGCGTGCAGACCGTCGACGAGGTAGTCGGTACGTTCACCGACGCCTGAGAGTTGACGGCCTTCGTGGAGGCGCGCGAACCATGAGGCATCCGGCCGGCCCTTTCTCTTCTCCCGGTCACACCGTCCCCTTGCTCCGAATCAGCTTGACCGATTAGTGTGACGGCGATCCCGACGCCCGTTGGTATCGCACCCTCGGATGAACTTCGATGCTACGACGGGTCAGCGGAGAGTCACTTGCCTTACTACCTCGCAACCCAGAAGCACTTCTATACGATCCGTCTCTTCCGCGAACGCGTAAGTCGTGGCCGCGAAGTGCTGGAACCGGTCTCGTATGAAGAAATGGGGAAGAAGGTATTTAATCGCCGTGCGGTCATTTTCGGCGACATCGATCGACTGACTATCCCGGCAGTCGAACAAATGTCGCAACACTATCGCAGATTCGGCAACCGGCTTCCCGCTGCTGCACTGATCAACAATCCCGCCCGTGTTATGGGACGTTACGAGTTGCTGCGCCGCCTCTACGAGCGAGGCATCAATAGCTTCAATGTGTACCGGCTTTCGGAGGCACGGGAACCCGAACGCTATCCGGTCTTTCTGCGCCGGGACAGCGGACATGACGGCGCCAACTCGGAACTGTTGAACAACCAGGCTGAGCTGCGTATCGGAATCGAAACCATGCTGGCGGCGGGAATTCCGCGCAGCGACATCCTGATCGTCGAGTATCTCGACTATCGCAGCGCCGACGGCAGGTTCCGGAAATACGGTACGTTCCGCATCGGGTCGCGGCTAATACCCGCCCAGGTCGAGATCTCCGATAAATGGGTCATCAAACTCCCGGCGCTGCTCGATGCGGCGACGATCGAGGAAGAATATTCCTATGTGAGCTCCAAGAATCCCCACGATGCTCTTCTGCGCGAGATATTCAGACAGGCCGGCATCGGCTATGGCCGGATGGATTATACGCTGGTCGATGGAAAACCACAGATTTTCGAGATCAACACAAATCCGGTTATCATCGGGCCGCGCTCGAAGGTGCGTGAAAGACGGCAAACCTTTGAAACATTCATTCCGAAAATAGTATCGGGGTTCATAGCCCTGGATCGGCTTGCGGTTCGGCGCAAACGGCCTCGGTAATAACACGGGCGCAAAGCAGCGCCGGATCTGTCGTTCGAAACAGGAGGTTTCAGTGAAGAATATGGATAAAAGAATGGGGCGGATGTCTGTTTTGGGCCGCATCGCCGCGACCGTTCTCGTTGCATCTATGGCAGTCGGCCTGCCCGGCTCCAGGGCCCATGCCGACGAGCCGGTTCGTGTGGCGATCGGCGACGTTCCGGGTGCCGACTGGCTGATCACCGTGATCGCGCTCGAGCACGCCAGGGCGGCCGGCGTCGAATACGAACTGCTCTGGCTGAACCAGGAAGACACGGCCAACCAGGCGGTCCTGAACGGACAGGCCGATCTCGGATCGGGTACGCCCTATACCATCATCCAGAACGTGCCCGACCAGATGCGTTTTGTGTTCCAGAACTACAAGACGCAGTTCTATGCAGTTGCGAACAAGTCGGTGCATCCCGACTGGGCCTCGGTCAACAATATGCCGATTACGCTCCACTCGCAGGCCGGCGCCACCACGGTTATGGCAATGCTCGCGGCCGAAGCAAATGGCATCGAGTTCAGCGAGATGATCTTTCTGCCCGGCTCCGAAGTGCGCGGCAATGCTCTGCTCGAAGGGACCGTAAACCTTGCTTACATCGACGCGACCAACAAGGACCGCGTGCTGAGCGAGCGGCCCGGCGAGTTTCACGTTCTTCCGGCTGGCGACATAAGCGCCAGCGACGAGGTTATTTTCGCCCGCATCGAGTGGATCGATGCCAATCGTGAAAAGCTCGATACGATCATCGAAGCATTCCTGCATGTGAATCGCCGTGTCGCGGCCGATCCTTTTTATGCGCTGGAAGAACGGGCGCGGCTCGGTTTGCTTACCGATCTGCCGCCGGAAGTCGATGCGGTTGTCGCCAAGTACGTGATCGAGGGCGCAGCGGACGGTATCTTCCCGACCGATCTCGGCGGAAGGAGGGCAGCGGAGCAGGATCTGTTGTTCTTTGCGACAGGCGGTCAAATCGAGGGCGATCCGGCCAACCTCAAGGTCGAGGATTTCTGGTACCTCGAGCCGCTCGAAGCGGCCATAGCCAGGCTTGGCAGCACCGAAGTGAACTACAGCGCGCCCTGAGGCGATGCGGTCGATGCGCCGGTGACTATCGCTAGCCTGCCGTGGCGGGCAATCTCGGTTCTGATCGTTCTGTCTGCGTGGGAGGCAGCCGGCCGGCTGGGTCTCTCTCTGGCATTGCCACCGTTCAGCGACGTGATGGCCGGATTGTTTCGGTTGGCGGCCGACGGTCGCCTCGCCGGCGCCATCGGCGAGACGATGCAGCCGGTTGTCGTCGGCACTGTCATGAGCGTCCTGGTCGGCGTGACGCTCGGCCTTGCAATGGGGCTCAGCCGGATGACCGAAGCCATGTTCGTCGGCATCCTTATCTGTCTCGACACGGCGCCGATGGCGGCACTCGTGCCGTTGATCGCCAGCATCTACGGCGTCGGCTTCGCGGCAAAGATTGCGGCCGTCATGCTGCTGGCCGTGCCGGTCGTTGCTCTGAAAGCCTTTCGCGGGGTTCGTGGCGTGACCCCGACGCTGCTCGACATGCATCGATCCTTTATGGGCAGTCGATGGAGAAGCATTGCGATGGTTGTACTGCCGGCATCCAGCGGGATGCTGGCGGCAGGAATCCGCCTTGGCGTTGCCGGCGCGTTCGTCGGGGCCATCCTCGCCGAGCTGCTGATCAGCACGAATGGCATCGGCGAGCTCATTGTCTTCAATCGGGCGGTCGGCAAATACGCCGAGATGTATGCGGCGATCGTCGCATTCGTCATCCTCGCTGCGGGGACGCTGGCCTTCTTGCGCATGATTGAACGAAGGGTGCTGCCGGCCGAGCGCTGGCCCGGGGCGGCAGTGGCATGAGCGAACTTCGATGAGCGCCGGTATCGCCGGTATCGTCGTGCGTGATGTGCACAAATCCTACGACGGGTCCACCGAAGCGCTCGCCGGCGTCGATTTCGAGGCGCCGGATGGCTCGCTGACCTCTCTGATCGGGCCTTCGGGTTGCGGCAAGACGACCCTCCTCAAACTGATCGCCGGTCTTCTCGAGCCGGGATCGGGCGAGATTCTGGTCAACGATCGGCCGGTCACCGGCCCGGGCCATGATCGCGCGCTGGTCTTCCAGGATTTCGCGCTGCTGCCTTGGGCCACCGTTCTGCGCAATGTGGGCTACGGCCTCGAACTGCGCGGCGTCGGCCGCACCGATCGCGAGACAGTGGCGCATCGGTTGATCGAACGGGTCGGGCTCGCCGGATTCGAGCATCGTTATCCCCACGAATTGTCCGGCGGCATGAAGCAGCGCGTCGGTCTTGCCCGCGCGCTTGCGGTTGAAGCCCCGATCCTGTTGATGGACGAGCCGTTCAGTCAGGTCGACGAGCAGACCCGTCGAAAATTTCAGGAAGATCTGCGCGACCTGTTGAGCGGCGAAAGACGGACGGTGCTCTTCGTCACGCACAGCATCGAAGAAGCAGTCTATCTGTCCGATCGAATCGTTTTGCTGTCGCCGCGGCCCGGCCGAGTGACGCACATCATCGACACGGTGCATGACCGATCGATGGATCCCGACCGGATCCGGCGCGACAGCGCCTATATCGATACGGTCGATCGGATTTGGCAGGTGCTGCGGGAGTATCTCGCGTGAAGCCGATTCTGCGGTACGGCGGCTCGGCCCTCGGTCTGCTGGTCTGGATCGCGATCTGGGAGATCGCCGGCCGATCCGGTCAGCTTCGCCTGCTGCCGCCTTTTTCCGATGTCGTTGCGGCGGTGCCGACATTGCTTGCCGATCCCGGCTTTGCGGTCGATGTCGGTGAAAGTCTGATGGCGCTCGGTATCGGTCTCGTCCTGGCGCTTATTGTAGGCGTGCCTGTCGGTGTTCTGATGGCGCGGTCGCGGCCCTTCGACAAGGCCGCGGGGCTTTGGGTCGATGTTTTTCTTGCGACCCCGCTTGCGGCCCTGGTTCCCGCGTTGATGGTGCTGTTCGGATTCGGCATGGGAACCGTTATTGCGACAGTCGTGCTGTTCTCGATCTGGGTGATCATTCTCGATACAAGGGCCGGCATCCAGCAGGCGCGACCCAGCCTCGTCGACATGGCGCGTGCTTTCGGCGCAAAGCGCCGGGACATCCTGCTGCATATTCTGATTCCGGCGGCGCTGCCTGAAATTCTCGTCGGGTTGCGTCTGGCGGTGATCGCCGGCGTCAAGGGCGTCGTGGTCGGCCAGATTCTGATCGCCGTGTTCGGTATCGGGCGGCGCCTCACGATCTATTCGCAGAACTTCCTGATGGACCGGTTCTGGGCGCTCATGATCTGCATTCTGGTCTTCGCGTATCTGCTGGTTCTTGTTGTCCACCTGCTCGAACGTCGGGTTGAGCATTACGCACCCCGCCGCTAAAGAGTCATAGCCAGCTTCCGCGCTTCATAGAAGGCGATGGCGGCGGTGCGCGCCGCAACATTGTCGCCGACCGCATGAACTTCGAGGCCGCTGCCGGCGAGTTCGCCGACCAGCCGGTCGAGCGGTCGGTTGGTCGTTGCAAGCACCAGCGTGTCGAAGCTGCGGTCCTCTTCCTCGCCGGACATCAGATTGCGTAACCGCGCTACATTCTCGTGCCACGACAGCAGCGCGGTAGCGCAAACGGCCTCGACGCCCCATTCGACAAACAGGCGCCTGGTTTCGTAGTCGGTCTGCGAATTGGCGAGGGCCATTGCCGGCAATTCCGAAGCCGTGACCAGCGTCACCCGATGCCGCTGCTTCGCTAAGTGAAGAGCGGTGCCGCTGGCCGGCCACCAGCCGTTGAGATCGTCGAGCAGCAGCACGTTGGTGCCGGGTACGATGCGGCCGGCCAGCACATCGTGCGCCGAACAGACATTTGCATCGTCGACGCCGGGCAGGCGCCCGACGTCCGGCAGCGCGCGCTGATAGCCGTCGCCCGCCGGTTCGGAGCCGGTGCACAGCACCACGGCATCGGCACCGAAAGCCCGGATATCGTCGGCGCTCATCTCGGTGCGAAGCTTGATATGAACCTGCAGCTTCTGGAGCTGGTGCGGGTACCAGTCGCCGATCAGCTGGCTGATCTCGCCGCGCAGCGGCTGACCGGCTGCAAGCCGGAACTGTCCGCCCAGTTCGCCGTCGCGCTCGACCAGCGTGACGCGATGACCGCGCTCGGCGGCGACGCGCGCGGCTTCCAGACCGGCCGGACCGCCGCCGACAACCAGCACGTGACGGGGACGGTCGGTGCGCGGCACGATATCGCCGCCCCACTCGAACTCGCGCCCGGTCGCAGGATTGGCGAGACAGGAAACCCAGGTCTCGCGCATCCGCCGACCGATGCAGAGCTGATTGCAGGAAATGCAGGGCCTGACATCTTCCGGCCTGCCGTCTTTCGCCTTGTTGGCGAGATGTGGATCGGCGATCTGCGCGCGCACCAGGCTCACCATGTCGGCCATGCCCGATGCGATCACCTTTTCGGCGTTGGCCGGCGTCTTGACCCGGGCCTCCGATGTGACGCGGGCATGCTTGACCGCCTCCTTGTATTTGGCGGCATCGGGCGGCCCCATCATCATGTCGAACATGAAGGGCGCTACGATCTTGTTGAACTCGTTCAGATAGGATCCGGTCCCGACCGAGAAATAGTCGACCAGGCCGCGCGCATCGAGCCAGGCAGCGACTTCCTGCTTGTCCTCGATCCTGAGACCGCCGGGCCCCGGCTCAGCACCCGAAACGGTCATGCCAATAATAAAATCGTCGCCCACGGCCTTGCGAATGCGACGGCAGATCTCGGCGGCGAAGCGCACCCGGTTTTCCAGGCTGCCGCCCCAGCGATCGTCGCGCTTGTTGGTGATCGGCGACCAGAACTGATCGATCAGGCAGTTATAAGCGGCGAACAGATCCACACCGTCGAAACCGGCCGCCTGCTCCCGCCGAGCCTGCGCCACAAAAGATTCGATCATCTCTTCGATCTCGGCCTCGGTCATGGCGTGGCTGCCATGCTGGTCGTGAAAGGACGGCAATCCGGACGGCGACCAGTAAGGTTCCCAGCTATGATCCTGATCGCCATGCTGGCCGACATGATAGATCTGATGAATCATGACTGTGCCATGGCTGTGGCACTCGTCGGTGATGCGCCGGAAATAGGGGATAGTCGAATCGTCCTGCGTCCGAAAGTTGGCCCGAATCAGAACGCCGGTCCGGTGTGCGGGAACCGGTTCGACGACGATCATCGCGGCTCCGCCGCGCGCGCGTTCCCGGTAATAGCCGAAATGTCGGTCCGACGGCGTACCGTCGAGGCTCATATTGACGGTATGCGCGCCGAAGACGATCCGGTTCTTCAGCGTCTTGTGTCGAAGCGCGATTGGTTCGAAGAGATGCGGGAAAGTATCGGCCATGTCGAACTCCGCGCCGGCAGGACAAAGAGTATCGATTCTATCGACCGCAGCGTATGCCGGTCCATAGAGTGTTCGCTACGGAGAATGGAAATGGTGAACGGCGCTGACGTCGGCCGTTCGTTTGAATTGGCGTTCGTGCGGTTACTGGGTGATCGCGGAGGTCACCACCTGCCACTCGCTGACGATCCAGCTGCCGATCCCGGTTATCATACTGACGACGGTGATCGTAATGAGCCCGATCAGGACCGAATACTCGATAAGCGAGGCGCCCGACCGGTCTGTGAACAGGGCGCCGATCGCCGAAACCGGCTTTCGCATGGCAGCCTCCCCTCGGTGAACGAAAACCGTGGAAATTAGACGGACAATAGCTGTGCGTTGCAAGATGATCGGCGAAATTTCTGGCTCCCGATTCGACCGAATCCGGCTAACGCTATGATACATAAAGAGTTACTCTGAGTTGCCCGCCCGTCAAAGACCCTTCTCGTATCCCCAGCTGGCGAACGATCGATCCCAGGCCTTGGCTATGCGTTGCCGCAAATGGGGGGCGAGCGGCGGGTAACGGTTCTGGCTGTAGTCGCGCAATGTCTTGCCATGGGATTCCAGTCTTAGTTTCATTTTATCTAAATCGTCAAGTTCTAGTTGTTCGTAGAGCCGGGTCATTGTTTCAATTGGCTCGCGCTGCAAATCGCCGAAGCCGATCTCGATCAGGTGCCCCTTGGGCACATAGTCGCGCGCGTCGAAATAGGCATCGTGCAACCGGTTGTATCGCTCGATTACGAATTCCTCCGGCGCGGGAAGATCGCCCGATTGCATTTTTGCCAGCGGCAAACCTTCGGTCAGTATGTGCAGGCTCGACTGGAACACCCGATACGGGTCGCGATGAATATGAATGAACCTTGCATCGGGAAACAGCTCGAGCAGCAGGCGGATGCGCGCAGTATGCGGCGGTGATTTGAGAATCAGCCGGCGCCCGCCCCGGTGCAATGTCAGCCGCCGGGTGTAACGAAGAAAACATCGCTTCCAGCGTTGGATTTCCTCGTCGTCGACGTCTCGAAAATCGAGATATCGCATGTAGTGCGACCAACGCTGCGGAAAGGAATGACCCATATAGGGCGAACATCGCGTCAGGATCGCGAGAGCAAACTCGTCCTCCTGCGGCAGCTCGATGCTGAGTGGCATGTTGTCGATCAGCCGTGTATCCGGAACGAAGCGCTTCCAAAGCGGGGCCTGCCAGTCTTCGGTAACCAGAAACCCGTGCGGCAGCATCGTTTCGAAAAGGTTCGGCGCGGCAAACCGCGGATCGAGTGTCAAAAGATTGTGCAACAGCGTCGTGCCGCTGCGCCAATGCCCCAGAATGAACACAGGGGCCTGCACTGCAGTCGTCGTGATGGCGCGCCCGAAGCTCAGTCTTTCAGCGATGGCAAATGTCGAGTTGAGCAGGCTCAGAAACGTGGTGACAGCGGCGCGCGACCAATAGCGCGGGCCGATCGCAAATCGATTCTCGGCGGCCAATCGGATCCAGTCGTCTAATGTGAGCCCCATCACATTGCTGACCAGCCAGCGCCCGATGAAGGCCTGGGTCGGCGACATATGCCGCCGGCCGGTCGCATAGGGGTCTGCTTCCGTCGCGAGGCGGCGGATCGATTGACGGGTCAGCAGGTCGCCATCGATGCCCGACAAGGGGGTGGTCCTTTTCGAAGTGGTTGCCGACGACATATGGCCTCGAAACACGCCTATTCTAGCCGTTTGGCTCCTGTTTTGACAGTCGCGACATGGAAAACCTGCCATGTCCTCCGGTCATGGCTCGCCGATCGGAAAGGTCGGCGGCGCAACCTGATCGGCCGTTCGACCCGCGTAATCGCGGCCAGCCACTTTCGGAATCACGCGGGCCTGGCTGGCCGAAACCTCACGGCCGACAGCTTCATGGTCGATCGTCGTCACGCGCCCGCCATCGACGACCTGTCGTCCGTCGACGAACACATCCCGCACCGCGCGATCCGCAGCGGTAAAGATCAGGCATTTGAGCGGATCGTACGCCGGCATCATCGATGGCTGTTCGAGATCGACCAGCACCAGATCCGCCTTTGCGCCAGCGGCGATCCGCCCGATATCGTCGCGCCCGAGCGCGTGGGCGCCGCCAAGCGTGGCGGCTTCGACAATGTCGGTCGTCAACGTGTCGTGGGTGTTTCCCGCTGCGGTGCGCGCCATGATGCAGGCGAGACGCATTTCCTCGAGCATGTTGTGTGGGTGCGCGTCGGTGCCGATACCGATGCCGACGCCCGCCGCCCGGTATCCACCGAAACTTTCCAGTGCAATGCCGTATCGCGCGAACACGACCGGGCAGTGCGCCAGAGATGTTCCATTGCGAGCCAACCGGCTGCGATCCTCGCGGCTATGCCAGTGCAACCAGGAATGATGATCGAGAAAGATGCCGTGCCCGATAATGGTTTCCGGCCCGAGTACGCCCAGCTCTTCGAGCCATTCGAGTTGCGTGCGACCGGTGCGTCGCGTGATCTCGAGAAACTCTATCATCGATTCACCGGCATGAATCTGGATCCGCCGGCCGCTATCGAGCGCCGCGCGGTGACTGTCGCGCAACAACTCGGGGGTGCAGGTGTCGACGGCCATGGGTGCGACAAGACCGGTCAGCAAACCGCCGCCATGTCGATCGGCTTCGTCCATAAGGTCGAACGCGATTCGCATGGCCGAACGCCCGCCATCGTCGGACCAGCGATAATGCAGGCTGTGGCCATTTTCGGTGCCCCAGCGCGCCGATTCATAGAGCGGCGCCAGATAGCCGCGCAACCCGCTCGCCGCGAGCGCTTCGAGCCATCCCGGATACGGGTAGCACATGTCGACAACGGTGGTGACACCGGAGCGCAGCAGCTCGGCATAGGCAAAATGCGAATTCCAGACCTTGTCCGCCGGATCGGTCGCAAACAGGTTCCAGCCGTCGTACAGCGCACTCATGTAGAGCCGCGGATTGGACATGTCTTCGCGGATGCCCTTGAATAGCGGCATCGTCGAACTATGGGTGTGAATGTTGACGAGGCCCGGCATGACAAAAAGCTGGGTTCCGTCGATCTCGCGCTCGGCTGTCCCGTCGTAGCGCGCCCCGGCATGAACGATGCGGTCGCCGCGAAAAACAATGTCGGCGTTCCGTACATAGCGATGCGTGCCTCGCTCTCCATCGTAGAGCAGCGCCCAGTTGGCATTACGAATGCAGGTGGTTCCGGTCATGGTCGCGTCGTCCTTTCGAATCGGGACGTACCGGGTGCGCCGGCGATCCCCCGAAGCCGACCGGCCTTTCAATGCCGGTCGGCACCCTGTACCTTTCACCCTTATTGTGCCGTTTGATGGCATCGAGGGGAATGCGGGAGACGGCCCATGCTCGAGGGTGCGGTCAAGGACGTTGCCACGGTCACGACCGGCGGGGAATTGCTGTTCGATCCGATCCATGGCGTCCAGGTGCGCGAACTCAACAACCAGTTTACCCGGGTCGGCGGCACGACGACCGAGTTCTTCTGCCATGACTGGTTCGACCCGCCAGTGCCGATTCGCCAGATGGTGCATGTCGTAATCCAGCCGGGCATCGTGAATGCCTGGCATTATCATGCCAAGCAGACGGACATTTTGTTCGTTACCCAGGGCGTGCTGCGGATCGCACTGTTCGACGACCGCGAAGGTTCGCCCACCCGCGGCAAGGTGAACGCCCTGACGATCGGTCCGATGCGGCCGCGTGCCATTGTCATTCCGCCGAAACTCTGGCACGGCGTTCAGAATCCGTCGGGTGAAGTTTCGGGTTTCGTCAATGCAACGGATGTAACCTTCGAGCATGGCGATCCGGACGATTGGCGGGTGCCGCCGGATCATCCCCGGATTCCCTATCGCTTCGCCTGAGGCGCTGGCGGTGACGGGCGTCAGCGGTGAAGGGCTCGGCGACCGCTTCGTTCTGACGATGTTCACCAACGATCCGGCGCTGGCGCAAAAGGCTGAAGCCGCCGGTATCGCGCGGATCGGCCCGGACCTCGAGCGGATCGGCAAGGCGGCGCGCCAGCAGAATCTCGATACCTGGCAGTCGACGCATGTTGAGGCCGATCTGGCGCGCGTTGCGCCGGTTCTCAAAAGGTCGGAATTGTTCGTTCGCATAAATTCGCCGCACCCCGGTCAGGGCGACGAGATCGATCGTGTCATCGCACTGGGTGCGAAGACCATCATGCTGCCGTTCTTCGACACCGGCGACGACGTGCGGGCCTTCATCGACCGTGTCGCCGGAAGGGCGCGGACAGTTCTCCTTGTAGAAACGGCGCGTTCTGCCACCGATATCGACGATATCGTGGCAATTGCCGGCGTCGACGAAATTCATGTCGGGCTCAACGATCTGCGCCTGAGTCTAGGTATCAGCGGCTTCGAAGTCATGGCCTCGCCGCTGCTGGTCAGGATCTCGGAGGCCGTGCGCCAGGTCGGATTACCGTTCGGATTCGGGCGGATCGGCCGCCCTGACGACGATAGCCTTCCGGTCGCCCCGGATCTCGTCTATGCGCAATATCCGCGGCTCAAAGCTGATCGGGCCTTTGTTTCGCGCTACTTCATGCTGCCGGACCCCGATCGGGTCGACCTGTCTGCGTCGATCGCGCGATTTCGGACGCGAATGAACGAATGGGCTGCGCGGGACGAAGACGTACTGGAAGCTGCCAGGATCGCGTTGCTCGATGCGGCCATTCGGGTAAAGGCAAAGGGATGATGCGAAGGACTGCCCGAGGATGAGCGAACCGACCGTGACCCTCGCTCTCGTGTGTCATCGGCACGAAGCGTTCGTTGCCGATGCGGTGCGCAGCGTACTCGCCCAGGAGGGCCCGCCGCTCGACATCGTGATTTCCGACGACGCCTCGCCCGACAATACCTGGGCGGAGATCGAGCGGGCTGTCGATGGGTATGCCGGGCCGCATCGTGTGCGGCTCAATCGCAATGCCGAAAACATGGGAATGAACCACTATAACCGGATTCTGGAATTGGCCGAAGGCGACATCATCGTCATCGCTCATGGCGACGATGTGGCGCTGCCGAACCGAGCCCGGCGGCTGGTCGAAACATTGCAGCGCGAGAAAGTCTCGCTGGTAACGTCCGAAGCGTTCGTCGTCGATGCCGCGCGCAAACGGGCGGGTCTCATGGTCGGCGACATCGACTCGGCCCGATTCGAGGTGGAAGATTTGCTGCGCGACGGTTGGCAGCGCAACATGCTCGGCGCGACCATGGCCTGGCGCCGCGACGTTCTCGCCGTGTTCGGCGGCGTCGAACGTGCCATCCTGCCGGCCGGCTACGATCTGCCGATGGTGTTCCGGGCGGCCCTGCTCGACGGCGCCTATTTTCTGGCGGAACCTTTGCTCGAATGGCGCCGGCACGATCGAAATCTGAGCGAGCAGCTCGTCGATCGGGGCGGCAGCGAACTGGTCGATCTCGAGGGCTCGGCCGCCCATGCGGTCACCGTGCTGATGGCCATGCTGTACGATCTCGAAAAGTTTCGGGCGATCAATCCCGAGCGCGCGGATCTGATCGATATGCGTACGCGACTGCTCCGGACGCTGATGAAGCATTTGCGCAACTGGATCCGGCGCCGAAACCGGCTCTTCATTCAGGGTCAACGCGCAACCTGGCTCGATCTCGATGCCTGGCTGGAGCGACGGCCCGCCGGTAGCCGCCGCATTCGAGCGCGGAAGCCCGTTCAGGGTTGAACGGCCACCCGGCCGCCCACAACTGCCGGCGGGCTAACCGCCGAACATCCGCCGCAGGCTTTCGAATCCGCTTTCATAAATCGCGGTGACGGCCTGCTGGGCTTCGGTTTCCGGAACGCCGAGCGGCTCGAAGCTGCTCGACCATTCCATGACGCAGCCCTCGGCGCCGGCATCGCGAATGCTGATCGTTGCACTGTAGTCCGCGATCGGCAGCGGACTCGCCGCAATCGCATAGCTGTAGCTTCGGCTCCGGTCGTCGTGCTTTTGCAATCGTTCGACAAGCTGGGCGCCGTCGGTAAGGGTAAGTGTCCGCACCCGGCCATTCTCCGAAAGCTCGCTTTTTTCGATCGCCGGGTGCCAGTCCGGGAGGGCATTGAATCCGCCGACCAGTTCCCAAACGCGGACGGCCGATGCGGGCAGTTTCGTCGACAGGCTTACCTGGGTCATGCACATCCCTTGGGGTTCTGGAGGGGTATCCTAACAGGCGCGGCGCCTCGAAGAGAACGTGCCGGGTCGCAATGCGAGCTTCCCGATGCCGGCGTTCCCGCGGGTGCTGCGGCCCGCTCGACGCAACGGGCCCGACCGGCTATCTAGCGGACCGGGCGCACGATACAGCAGGGGCAGGCGATGGGCGACTACGAGGCGATCGTCATCGGGGCCGGGCATAACGGCCTGACGGCAGCGGCCTATCTCGGCCGCGCCGGCATGAAAACGCTGGTCCTCGAGCGCCGCTCGGTCGTGGGCGGTGCGGCAGTTACCGAAGAGTTTCATCCCGGCTACCGCAACTCGATCGCATCGTACACGCTGAGCCTGTTGCGCCCGGAGATCGTCCGCGACCTCGAACTGAAGCGGCATGGGCTGGAGACGATCGCCTATCGCGGGTCGCTCGATATCCTCGGCGAGGGGCGTACGGCGCTTTTTACCGGCGAGGAAGTCCATGACCGCGCCCAGATTGCGCGTTTTTCGAACCGCGACTTCGATGCCATGGGTCGATTGTCGGCGCAGCTTCAGCGCGTGGGCGACGTGGTGCGCGATCAGTTGCTGCGCGAGCCTCCTTCTTTATCCGGCGGGCTCGATTCGATCCTTTCGATGCTGCGGATCGGCGGCGGGATGCGGCGGCTTACGCCGGAGGATCGGCATTTTCTGGTCCAGATGTTCACGCTGTCGGCCAACGCTCTGATGGAGCGCTGGTTCGAAAGCGAAGCGGTCCGGCAGATCTACGCGGTGCATTGCGTCTCGAGCAACTTCTCCTCCCTGGACGCACCCGGTTCGGCCATCCCGTTCTTCATCAATGTGCTCGGCGAATTCGAGGGCCGGCGCGGCAAATGGGGTCTCGCTCGTGGCGGCATGGGCGCTGTCACGCAGGCGCTGGCCGCCGATGCCCGCGAGCATGGCGTCGCCATCCGCACCGATGCGCCGGTCGATCGCATTGTCGTCGAAGGCGGTCGGGCCCGGGGCGTTCGGCTCGAAGGCGGCGAGGAGATTCGCGCGCGTTTCGTTCTCGCGAATACCGATCCCAAGCGTACGTTCCTGAAATTCGTCGGCAGCGAGCATCTCGACCCTGCGTTCGCCGAGGATATCGGGCATCTGCGCATGGGGCACGCCTCGCTGCGCATGAATCTGGCACTCAATGGCGAACCGCGGTTTGCGGGGATTCCCGATGCCGAACAGGCGATCGCGCGCGGCTCGTCGGTCACGATCCTGCCAAATCGACGCGAGGCCGAAGAAAACTATCGGGCAGCGCAGGCCGGTGAGATCCCGACGACGCCCTACGTCGCCTTGCTGGTGCCATCGGCGCTCGACGACAGCCTGGCGCCGCCGGGTCATCATGTCATGAGTTTGCTGTGCAAATATTATCCCTATCGACTCTCCGGCGGCCGGAACTGGGACGAAATCCGCGATTCGGTTGCAGACGCGATTCTCGCGGCGGTCGGCCGGCATATTCCGAACCTCGCTTCGATCACCGTCGATCGCCAGGTGTTGAGCCCGCTCGATCTCGAACGGATTTTCGGACTGACCGAAGGCGACATCTTTCACGGCAGGCACGATCTCGACCAGATCTTCAGCCTCAGACCGCATCCCAGAGCCGCGCAATACCGCACGCCGCTGGCGGGGCTTTATCTGTGCGGATCGGGCAGTCATCCAGGCGGCGGTGTTTCCGGGGCTCCCGGGCATAACGCGGCAAAGCGGGTGTTGCGCGATCGGCGCCGCTGATTCAGCGGTCCAGCATCCAGTCATGTTTCGACGGGCCGATCAGTTCGGCAACCTCGTCGTAATTTGTGACGATGTCGGAGAGCGGGTGCGGATTGAGGCGCTGATAACGGACGACCGGATCGAAATCTGGCAGATCGAGAAACGCCGCCACCTTGCGCAACCCGATCGTCGGATCGGGTTCGATGTCGGTCTCGTATGAGAGTTCGATGAAGCGGTGCGGTGTCAGGAGGCCTCGCAACGCCGCGTAATCCGTTTCGAGTCGATCGAAATAGTGAAGCAGGTCGCGCCCGGCCTTCCCGGCGACTTCCAGATGGATTTGCTTCACCGGCGTCGGGTTCTGTAAATCGCCGCGAAACTCATGAAAACGACCGGTCAGCCGTGCCGCACGCATCGACAGATGCCGGCGCAGGCTGTTGCGTCTAACCAGCAGGATATAGTTCGCGATGCCGTCGCCGGTCGCGCGGTCGATGAAGTTTTCCATCGACAGGCCCAGACCTGCGATATGCGTCGGGTGAATGGCAAATCCGAAGCCGCGGTTCGTGCAGCGCTCCAGACGCTGCGACAGCAGGTCGTAGGTGACCGGCGCCGTTCCTCTCAATTCGGCATGGGTGAAGATCTCCTGTTCCCATGCGAGGCCGGGGTTCTGCGACAGCAGATCGCCCAGAACCGTGGTGCCGCTCCGCCCGTTGCTGACCAGGCAGCTATGGCCCATCTTCCCCAGGCCCGTCTTGCGGCGGTTATGCTTCTGCCGCGCTTGCAGGTAGCCCCAATCCATCGCCAGCGGCGTCAGGGCGGCCATCGCCGCATATCCGGGCCACCATTTCTTTTCCGTGCGGGCACGGCGCCGATAGAACGGCAGACGCCGCATTTCCGCGCCGATCCGGCGGCCGAGCGACACGGCGAACGCACTGTCGTCGGGCCATTCGGTTCGATCGATGGCCGGTTGTTCCCGGGCCATCTGTTCGAACGCGCCGCGTCCGTAACCGATGCGCCGGCGAAAATGCTGTCGCAACGTCGCCTCGGACTCGTGATACACGTGCCAGGCGTGATCGGTATAGATAAGGGCGCCGGCCTGGCGCAGCCGATAGGTCAGATTGCGATCTTCCGCCCAGCGCATCGCCTCGCGAAACCCGCCGATGCGCTCGAACCAGCTTCGTCGAACGGCAAGGATGCAACTGCTGCAAGGGTAACGACGTTCCGACAGGACCAGGTTCTCAGCCGGAGGAACCCGTCCGGAACCCAGCGCGTGACGGTCATGCCGTGTTCGTGCGGCAGGGGTCGCGCCTCGCCGCCGATGAGGTCGATGTCGGGATTCTCGACAAGAATGTTGTCCAGCCAATCGAGCCAGTAGGGCGTCGCCACGCAATCGTCGTCGGTGAAGACCAGAAACTCGCCGCGCGATGCGCGAAAGCCGGCATTGCGGGCGGCCGACGGCCCGGCATTCTTCGGTTGCGTGAGTAGCTGCATCGTCGAACCGAATCGATGGGCGAGCGTTGCATAGGATGGATCGCCGCTCGCATCGTCCACGGCAATGAGTTCGCGGTCGCTGCGTCCGGCAAGCTGAGGTTCCAGTGAAAGCAGCAACCGCTCAAGCCGGTCCGCACGCCGGAATGTCGGCACGATGATGCTGAACCTGACGGTATTCGTACTCGGCGATGTCATTGCAGGATGGCGGTACAGGCCTCGGCCGTACGGTCGAGTGCGTGCGTGAGGTCGCGCCCGGCGATGCGATGGGCCACTTCCATGGCTGCCTCGATCGGCTCGGAGGCGCGCACCAGCGTATCCAGCTCTTCGGCAAGAGCGGGGGGCTCTTCGCTCGAAACGAACCGCGCACCGACGCCCATCTCGATCAATCGATCAGCGGTCATGTCGGTTTCGAGATGAACCGGAATTACGAGCTGCGATCGCCCGCCCATCAGGGCTGCGTGGGATGTCGTATGGCCGCCCAGCGAAAGGACGCAGGAAACCTTTGGCACGATGTCGGCCAGTACCGGCGCCTGGCGATGCATCGTCACACCGCGGGCGGCAAGAAAAGATGCATGGACGGCCGCGTCGTCGCGCAGGAACGCCTGCACCGGCGTTCGCATCAGGGCGAATGCCTGGATCAGCGGCTCGATACGGCGCAACTCGCCGCCGAGATAAGCGAACAGGGTCGGTTCGGCAGGCGGCGGCACGGGCCGTGGCATTCGCTCCATGGGACCCAGTTCCGGATCCTTCCGCACCAGATAGGGATCGAGTTCGCGGGCGCAGACCAGCGCACGGAAAGCGCCACGATAGAGCGCCGTCAATGTCGGCGGCACCGGGGCACCGCGACGGTGCTGGACCTTTTCGACGTTACCGAGAATGTGACTTTCGGACATCAGCGGCGGCGTGTCCCGGCGCAGCAGCGGAAACCGGTCCTCGTGCACAGGCGGCAGGGTAAAGCCATAGCCCACGAATACTGTCGCTACGCGCCGATAGGCGGCGAGCGCCAGTGTCGGCGCGTTGTCGGCGACGATCAGGTCCGGACGCACCAGATCGATCAGGGCATCCCACGCGGCAACCATGGCGGCCAGATCGTCGGCCCGCCCGTATCCGGCCAGTGCCATCATATCGGCGTGGCTTGCGATCGCGTGGCTGCGTCCCGGGAGGTCGAACGGCTTGGGCCAGAACGGGGCCTGCAGCACCGGATAGGGACGATCGCGCAGCAGCGGCGCGGGCACCACGACATCGCGCAGCGCGAAGACAGGCTGATGGCCGGATGTCGCAAGCCGGTCCGCCAGCGCGCGCATCGGCCCGGCATGGCCGAAACCGCCGCCCAGTTCCCATGCGAAGAGGATACGCGCCATTCGATCCGGGCCTGAAATGGAAGGAGCCGCCGTCCGAGTTTGTCTCGAACGGCGGCTCCGTTGGAAGGTCTTAAAGGACGATCGCCGAGCCGCGATCCGGGACGGTTATTCGCGATCCGGCCCCTTGTTGCCCAAATATTTCTTGTGGTCGTCGACCTGGAGCCATGGGATGAGCTGGAACCAGTCGTCGCGGCGATGGCGGTCGATCAGCGTGGTGCTCTCGCCGAAATAGAACCGCACGCCGGCGAGGAGGCCTTCATGGTCGTTCTCGCCGATCTGGCCGTCGAGGAAGAGGGTCATGCCCGGCAGCGCCTCGAAGCCCGGCCGGAACTCGATGCCGGCAAGGCCCATATTGGCGATCCGGTTGAAGTCGCCGGCGAGATAGACGCGCACGTCGTCGACCGGGTACCAGCCGAGTTCGATCTTGCCGAAGGCGCCGTCCTTGCCGCGGTTATGCTCCTGGTAACCGGCCTGGCCCGAGATATCGAACTGGCCGAGATAGAGCTGACCCGAGGCACCGTAGCGCGTCGTGTGGTTGTCGTTGATCTCGCCGTGCGAGACGAACAGACCCGCCAAGGCCACGTCCGGATCGCGCCAGAAGAACATCGTGCTGCCGCCCCAGCCGAACTCGTCGTCCAGAACGCCCGCCGCACCCTCGATATGCGCGCCGAACTGGTCGCCGATCGGGAAAGTGAAGAGGCCATGCGCCAGGCCTGCGCCCTCGTCGTTGACGAAGCCGCCGCCGACATCGAGCTTCACGTTCGGGCCGGTGACCGCCGGGCCCTCGGCCTTGGCCGAGCCGACGCCGAGCGCCGTCATCGCCAGAACCGCCGCGCTCGCCGCCATCAGCCGCGCCTTGCGGAACGTCCCGCCCTTCGAAAGATGGCAGGGCGAGGCATCGTCGATCGCGACCAGCGGATAGGCGGGAAGCTGGAAGCACAGCCGCGCCGAAAGATCGATCGACGAACGCCGCTGCTTGCGCCACGCAACCAGCACATCGCGCGCCGTCCGCGTCAGGTCCATGCGCATCGTCTCGTCGAAGAACCCGTCTTTGTCGAACGCCGCAAGCTGCATCAGCAGGTAAACCGTCCGCGTCTTCGGCTCGAGATAGAGGCCGATCAGCGGCTCGCCCATCGCCTCGCGCAGCGCCTTGGCCAGCTCGACCATCGTGTGCGAGCGCCACACCGCCGCGGTCGGATCGAATACCGTCGTCTCGTGCGCCAGCGCCGCACTCGCAGCCTCAAGGCTCGCATGAGCGGCAAATGCGCCCCGGTCCCACTGCCGCACCTTCACCGGCACGTCGCAGCCGATCCCCTCGAGCGCCGTGCGCGCATGGCTGGCTGCCTCCCGCGCGCTGTACGGGGCCGCGACATGCAGCGTGAGCCGCGGCGACTTCTCGTTGTCCAGGCCGGCCATGAACACCGGCACGGACAGGCTGCGAAGAACGTTGCGGATCTCCGCAATCGGCAATGTGGACGCCGTCAT
>JBBDWX010000040.1:0-8533 GCA_040902665.1 Dongiaceae bacterium | reverse complement strand
ACCGACGGCGACCTGCGCCGGCACATGACGCCCGATCTGCTCAAGAAGCCGGCGGCTTCGATCATGACCCGCACGCCGCATACGATCCGCCCGGATGCGCTCGCTGCCGAAGCCCTGCGGTTGATGAACGAAAATGCAATCACCAGCCTGTTCGTCACCGCCGACGACCGACCGGTGGGCATCCTGCATGTGCACGACTGCCTGCGGGCGGGCGTGGCCTGAGCGCCGATCGCAACATGCCAGGCGCCGAAACCTTTCCGCCGCGCAATGGCGCCGTGCGACTGCCGATGCGCCGCGCCCGCGGCACGCGGCTCTGGCGCACGTTCAAGATGCTGCTGCCGACCGTTGCCACCCTGTTCATCCTGCTGCTGATTTTCTGGTCGCAGCGCAATCTGGAAGAAAGCCGCTTCCAGATCGGTATTACCGAGCTGTCGACCGAAGACATCAACAATATGACGATGCTCAATCTTCGCTTCGACGGGATGGACAAGGCGGACCGGCCCTTCTCGATCACGGCGGACGAAGCCAGGCAGAATACCGATCTGGTCGGCGTTATCGATCTTATCGAGCCGCGCGCGGATATCACGCTGGGCGACGGCGCCTGGGTCGCGCTGATGGCATCCGGCGGGCATTACGATCGCGACAGGCACCGGCTCGATCTATCCGGCGGCGTCAATCTGTTTCACGATCGCGGCTTCGAGATCAGCTCGGAAGTCGCGAGCGTCAATCTCGAGACCGGCACGACCAGCAGCGACCGGATCGTGAGCGGGCACGGGCCCGCCGGCGAGCTCACCGCAGCCGGCTTCCGCGTCATGAACGACGGAGAGCGCATCTTTCTGAACGGGCCGGCGCGCCTCAATCTGTTTGCGGCAGGCGAAGATACGGCAGGCGAAGATACGGCGGGCGAAGATACGGCGGGCGAAGAAACGGGGAGCGACACCGAATGATCTGCAACGCGCTCCGCTGCCAGGCCGTTGCGCTGTTCCTCGCGCTCCTTGCCGTTGCGACGATCGCCTCGCCGGCCATCGCCCAATCGGTCGGCAGCTTCGATGTCGGCGCGACAAGCGGCGCCATCCAGATCGATGCCGAAGACGGCATCGAATGGCGGCGCAACGAAAGCGTCTATATCGCGCGCGGCAACGCCCGAATCGCACGCGGCGACATGGCGGTCTATGCCGACATCCTGAAGGCCTTCTATCGCGGCGACGGATCGAGTGCGGCCGAGATCTATCGCGTCGAAGCCACCGGCAATGTGCGCCTGACCTCGCCCGGCGAGACGGTCTATGGCGAATATGCGGTCTACGATGTCGAGCGGAAGGTGCTGGTCATGACCGGCGGCGATCTCCGCGTCGAGACCGACGGCGAGATCGTCACGGCGCGCGACAGTCTCGAATACTGGCAGGACCAGATGGTGGTGGTCGCACGCGGCAATGCCGAAGTGGTGCAGGAAGCGGAGAACCGACGGGTGAGTGCCGATACCCTGACCGGGTTCTTTCGCGAGGACGATGCCGGCGAAGTCGGGCTTTATCAGGTCGAGGCGGAGGGCGGCGTCCGGATCCAGCGCGGCGACGAGATCGCGCGCGCCGGCAAGGCGGTCTACAATCTCGATACGGAGGTCGCCACGCTTTCGGGCGGAGTCAAGATTTCCCAGGGCGAGACCCAGCTCAACGGGGATTTTGCCGAGTTCAACCTGCGATCCGGTGTAAGCCGTCTGCTCGGCAGCGGTTCCGACGATGGGCGCGTCCAGACGCTGATCGTCCCCGGCGATAGCGCCGAGTAACGAAACCCCGATGCCGGACGGACCGATGGACGCAAGACGAGCATCAGGAGATATGGCCGACGCCACCGCCGATCGCGCGGCTCCGCACGATCTGATTCCGGATCGCGGCCTGGTCGCCTGGCGCGTGGGCAAGTCGTTTCGCAAACGCCCGGTGCTGCGCGACGTCACGGTATCGGTCCAGCGCGGCGAGGTGGTCGGGCTGCTCGGGCCGAACGGCGCAGGCAAGACGACCTGCTTCTACATCATCACCGGGTTGATCGCATCCGACAGCGGTGCGGTGGTGATCGACGGCACCGACATCACCGCGTTGCCGATGTATCGACGCGCCAAGCTGGGCGTGGGCTATCTGCCGCAGGAGGCATCGGTCTTTCGTGGCCTGACGGTGGCCGAAAACATCCGCGCCGTGCTCGAAGTCGTCGAACCGGCGCGCGAACGCCGCGAGGCGCGCATCGACCGGCTGCTGCAGGAATTTTCCATCGCGCATCTGCGCGACGCTTCGGCCGCGGCCTTGTCCGGCGGCGAGCGCCGCCGCGTCGAGATTGCACGCGCATTGGCGACCGATCCCGGTTTTATCCTGCTGGACGAACCGTTCGCGGGCATCGATCCGATCTCGGTTGCCGACATTCGCGAACTGGTCGCCCATCTCAAGGATCGCGGTATCGGCGTGCTGATCACCGACCACAATGTGCGCGACACGCTCGAGATCGTCGACCGCGCCTATATCCTGCATGAAGGCGTGGTACTGCGCGAAGGAAGGCCGGCCGAGATCGTGCTCGATCCCGACGTGCGCCGCGTCTATCTGGGCGAGCGCTTCTCGCTCTGATCGCGATGGCCCGCATCGCGACGGCGCAGACCGCCCGCCCCGCTTTGCGCCAGGCGCAGCATCTGGCGCCGGCGCAGCAGCAATCCCTCGCCATTCTGCAATTGCCGGCCGCCGACCTTGCGGCCCTGATCGAGGCGGCGCTGGCCGAAAACCCGTTCCTCGAACATCGGGACGATCCGGCCATTGCGGCGGCGGCGAAGCGCCTGCGCGGCGCGCCGATCGGCCGCGGCGGGCTGCCGCTGCCGGCCATGCCCGGCGCCGGCAGCCATGCGGCGCCCGACGACCGGATCGAGGCGATCGCCGACCCCGGCGCGACCAGCCTGCGTGCGCATCTCATCGACCAGCTCCGCCTCGAGATCGCCGATCCGTTCGGACGCATCGTCGGGCTGCATCTGATCGATCTCTGTGCCGAGACCGGCTATCTGACAGGCGATCCAGCCGAAGTCGCGACGACGCTCGGCATCGAGCAGGCCGCCGTCGACCGCGTTCTGGCGCAGTTGCGGCAGTTCGAACCCGCGGGCGTGTTCGCGCGAAGTCTGGCCGACTGCCTTGCCCTGCAACTCGACGAGGAAGAGCGGCGCGACCCGGCCACGATCGCGCTGCTTGCCAATCTTTCGTTGCTCGCCGCCGCCGATTTCGATGCGCTGATGCGGCACTGCAATGTCGACCGTGCGCGGCTCGACGCCATGATCCGGCGCATTCGCGGGCTCGATCCCAAGCCGGGCCTGCGTTTTGCCGCGGCGCCGGCCATCTGGACCGTGCCCGACATTCTGGTCGAGCGCGACGGCGATCGTTACAGCGTCCGTATCAATCCGCTGCACGCCGCCGGCTGCTTCCTCGATCCGGATCGCTATCGTCGCCTCAGCGCAGCCGCAAGACATCGGGACGCGAAGATTGTACTGCGCCAGCAATTCGATGCGGCGCGAGGACTGCTCTCGGCCATCGAACGGCGGGCGGTAACGCTGCTGGCGGTTGCCGAGACGATCGTCGAGCGGCAGCGCGATTTCTTCGACCGCGACGTGACCGCGATGCGGGTGCTCACCCAGCGCCAGATCGCCAGCCATCTCGAGCTTGACGAAAGCACGATCAGTCGCGCGATCGCCGACAAGTCGATGGCAACCCCGCGCGGGCTCTACGCCTTCGATTTCTTTTTCGATCGGGGCGTCGTGCCGGCCGGCGGCGCGGGGTTTTCCACAGCCCGGCTGCGCGGCCGAATCGCAGCCCTCGTGGCAGAAGAGGGCGCTCCGCTGAGCGATGCCGCGCTCGCCCGACATCTGGCGGGCGAAGGGCTGACAGTCGCCCGCCGCACGGTCGCCAAGTACAGGGAATCGCTGAATATTCCAACTGCCGCGCGGCGTCGCCGCGAGGCCGGCCAGGGTCGTCCCGGGACCATCGGAGGCCGCCGTTAGCGCGGCAGAATCGCGCGGGCGGGCAAGCTTGACAGGGTGGGGGCCCCTTCTTATGGTCCGCGCCTCGCGATTGCCGGCCCCGAACTTCGGTGAGACGGGACATTGAAATCGGCCACGCGTTGAACGGATTTCATGCAGATCCACGGTAACGGCAAGCAGCTCCATATTGGCGACGCTTTGCACACGCATATCGAAGTAAATCCAACCGCCGTTTTCGGCTCGACGACGCCGTCGCCTTGCGTAGCGCGGATTGGATCGATGCGCCCGGTTTCGACCGATGGCGCCACGACATTGGACCGCAATGACGGTCACGGGAGAGGCTTCATGCTCAACTTTCTGCGCGAAATATCCGCCGGCCGTTCGGACCGCGGTTTGGAACGAGCAGGCTGACAGGGGCAATGCGGGCGCGCCGCTCGATGGCTTGCGCGCGCTTGTCCCTCACAACGGAGCAACCATGGATATCGAAGACCTGATTACCCCGTCGCGCGTCGTTGCAGGGCTCAAGGCCACCAGCAAGAAACAGGTGCTGCAGGAGCTTGCCCGGCGTGCGTCTCTCGATACCGGCCTGCACGAGCGCAATGTGTTCGACGTGCTGCTCGAGCGGGAGCGCCTCGGCACCACCGGCGTCGGCAATGGAATCGCGATCCCGCACGGGCGCTTTGCCGGGCTCGAAACGATCTACGGCATGTTCGTTCGGCTGGAGACGCCGGTCGATTTCGACGCCGTCGACGATCAGCCGGTCGATCTTCTGTTCCTGCTGCTCGCGCCCGAAACCGCGGGCGCCGATCACCTGAAGGCGCTGGCCCGCGTCTCGCGTCTGCTGCGCGACCGCACGATCTGCGAAAAGCTGCGCGGCAGCGACACCTCGGACGCGCTCTATGCCGTGCTGACGTCGGCAGCACAAAGCCACGCCGCCTGAGCGCGAGCCGGCGCAGAAGATCCCCGATGCGCCTGCAGCTCGCCACCTGGCCCGACGTCGAAACCTACCTCAAGCGCTCGACCGCGATCGTCATACCGGTCGGCTCGACCGAACAGCACGGCCCCAACGGGTTCATCGGCACCGACGCGCTCTGCCCTGAAATCCTGGCGCAGGGACTGAGCGAGAAGATCGACGCGCTGATCGCGCCGACGATCTCGGTCGGTATGGCGCAGCATCATCTCGGATTTCCCGGCTCCGTTACGCTGCGGCCCTCGACGATGATCGCGGTGGTACTGGACTGGCTGAACTCGCTGGCCCGGCACGGCTTCGACCGGTTCTATTTCCTGAACGGTCACGGCGGGAACATCCCGACATTGCAGGCGGCGTTTTCGGAGCTGTATGCCGAATCGAGTCTCGGCACGGCGGCGACCAATCGGCCCGGCCTGCGCTGCAAATTGCGCAACTGGTGGGACGCGCCGGGGATCCGCTCCCTCAGCGGTGAGCTGTTCGGCGCCGACGAAGGCTCGCACGCCACCTGCTCGGAAGTGTCGCTGACCTGGTATGCCTATCCCGAGCAGGCGCGCCGGGACATTCGCTTCGACGGTCGCGCACCGGACGGGCCCATCTATGAAGCCGACGATTTCAGGCGGCGCTTTCCCGATGGGCGCATGGGCTCCAACCCGGAACGCGCGTCGATCGAGGCCGGCAAGCGGATCTATGAAACCGCGCTCGCCGGTCTGATCGAGGATTACCGAAGTTTTTCGGACAGCAAAGACTGATCTGAAATGCGCCCTAAAATGCAGTGCCGCCCGCGGGCAGATCCCGGGGCGGCACGCATTGAAAGACCGGCGCCAGGCGCCGTCGCTTAGTGGAGGCTGGCCGGCTCCATGTCGTGCTGGCGCACCAGTCCGATCGCTGCATTGCGCGTCGGCACCACGGCGAGCTGCTGGCCCGAGGCGGAAAAGATCGCAAAGGCCGGCATGCCGTTGAACTGGACCCCCCGCACGTAAGCGAAATGCCCGACGCCGAGTTCGGAAAATTCCGGCACCGTCATCGGCTGCGGCTTTCCAAGCTGCATCTTGGTCGCTTCGTCCATGTCGTTCTCCTTGTTCAAACCTGCACGCCCGGCCGACGGATCTCGATCCGGCGTTCCTGGGTCGTAACCGGCCGCTTGTTCAGATCGATATGCAGCAGGCCGTTTTCGAGAGACGCACCGGCAACCTCCACGCCCTCGGCCAGAAGAAACGCCTTCTGGAACTGGCGCGCGGCAATGCCGCGATAGAGATAGGCCCGACCGTTCGGTTCGTCGGATTGTTTGCCGCGAACCATAAGCTGGTTGTCCTCTTGCCGGATATCGAGATCGTCGATCGCAAAACCGGCGACGGCAAGCGTGATGCGAAGGCGACCTTCGCCCTGCTCTTCGATATTGTACGGCGGATAATTGTCGCCCTGTTTGCTGACGCGATCGAGCGCGCGTTCGAGCTGATCGAAGCCCAGCAGCAGCGGATGATTGAACAGGCTGACGCGGTTCATGGCGGCGGCCCCTCCTTGGCAAGCGAGCCCTCGTTCCGGTCCTGCTCCCGACGCCCGAGCCCTCGGCGCGCCTGCGGAACCGGCAGCGGCCCGTTCAAGGCACCGCTCAGGGCCCTATTTGGGGCCGCGCACCCGGCGCGTCAAGATACTGACCGGCAAGGGAAAGAAGGCATCCCGGGTCGATTTCGGGCGGGCTTGCGCCCCCGGCCGGGGCAAAGTCCGGGCTTTGCGCCGCCGGCCATTCCGGCGTGGAATGGCCGCGTCGGCAGCAACGATCGGGGGCGGGCATGGCAGGCGTCGAGGGACGGGTGGCGTTGGTGACCGGGGCCGGCAGCCCCGGCGGAATCGGGTTCGCGACGGCGCGGATCCTGGCCGATCGCGGCGCGCTGGTCGCGATCACGTCGACCACGGCGCGGATTCGCGACCGCCTCGACGAACTGCCGGGTCCCGCATCCAACAAGGCGGCCTTCGTCGCCGACCTGATGAAGCCCAAGGCCGCGATCGAGCTGGCGGTACGCGTGACGAAGGCACTCGGGCCGATCGCGATCCTCGTCAACAATGCCGGCATGACGCAAATCGGCCGCAAGGATCGCGCCTCGCGCTTCGACAAGATCAGCGATGCCGAATGGGACGACGCCATCGCGCGCAACCTGACGACGGCGTTTCGGATGACGCGCGCGGTGCTGCCTTCGATGTATCGGCGCGGTTACGGGCGGATCGTCCATGTCTCGTCGGTCACAGGACCGGTCGTCAGCAATCCGAACGCAACCGGCTATTCCGCCGCGAAGGCCGGCATGCTCGGCATGACCCGCAGCCTCGCGATCGAGGCGGGGCCGAAAGGCGTCACGGTGAACGCGGTCGGACCGGGCTGGATCCAGACCGCCTCGTCCCGCGAGGAAGAAATCATCGCCGGCCGGAACACGCCGGCAGGCCGGCCGGGCACGCCGGACGAGATCGGTCATGTCTGTGCATTCCTCGCCTCGGAAGAAGCCAGCTATCTGACCGGGCAACTCATCGTGGTCGATGGCGGCAATACGATCCAGGAGTACAAGGGCCCGAGCGAGGCGTATTATTAAGGCGATGTTCCGCTCGTCGCACGATGGCGCGCGCACGACACAAGGCGGCGCGCGCCCGCTAGGCCGGCGCCTTTCTAATTGTTACCGTTATGTTACAATCTGCGCGATCACCACCGAACCGATGACCCGCGACCGGCCGCATCGCCCTTGCTGCGAGGCGGCGGCGCCAACCGATTTGTTGTCCCGATGAACGGTGCCGAACTCTTGCTGAATATCGCCGGCGGCGTTGCGCTTCTACTCTGGGGCGTGCGCATGGTCCGCACCGGAATCCTGCGCGCCTGGGGCAGCGATTTCCGACGCGTGCTCGCACGCTCGCTGCGCAATCCGTTCAAGGCGTGGGCCGCGGGGCTCGGTGTCACGACGCTGCTGCAGAGCTCGACCGCGACCGCCTCGCTCGCCGTTTCGTTCTCCTCGAAAGGTCTGGTGACGACGGCGGCCGGGCTTGCACTCATGCTCGGCGCCGATGTCGGATCGACTCTGGTCGTGCAGGTCCTGTCGTTCGGCCTGCACTGGCTGTCGCCGGTCCTCATCCTGATCGGCGTCGTTGCGTTTCTTGCGACCGAAAGCGGCATCGCGCGCCATGTCGGTCGCGCGCTGGTCGGGCTTGGCCTCGTGCTGTTGTCGCTGACGCTGATCGTCGGCGCGTCGGAACCGCTGCGCGACAGCGCGGCGATGCAGACCGTTTTGACCGCGCTCGGCAGCGAACCGGTGATCGCGCTCCTGGTCGCGGCATTGCTCACATGGCTCGCTCATTCGAGTGTCGCGATGGTGCTGTTCGTCATGTCGCTGGTCGCCAGCAGCGTCGTGCCGCTCGAACTCGGCTTCGTGCTGGTACTGGGTGCGAATGCCGGCGCCGGCATAGTGCCGTTAGTGCTGTCGCTGGCGGAGCCGCCGACGGCGCGGCGCATCCCGCTCGGCAACCTGCTGTTCCGCGTCGTCGGCGCGCTGATCGCGCTGCCGTTCCTCGCCTTCGCCATGCCCTATATCGCCGAG
>JBBDWX010000039.1:0-8560 GCA_040902665.1 Dongiaceae bacterium | reverse complement strand
GACCCTGCGGCGGGCGGCCGAGCCGCCGCCACAGGCCGCCATATTCGCCGGTGAAGCTGTGATAGCCCTCGCCCGGATCGGTACCCCAATAACGCGCGCCGGATTCGGCGCGGCGCACCTCGATCACATGCGGCTTCTCAGGATGCACGGCATGTCGCCAGTAGAAGCCGTTGCCACCGAGATACATCAGCCGCCCGCCCTGCTGCTGATAGGCAACGGCCGCATCCCACATGACGGTCGACCAATATTCTGGATGCGCGCCGGTCACGATCACGTTGTAAGGCTGGAGCGCCGAGAGCCCCTCCTCGTGGATCGTGTCGTCGGTCACGATGTCGTAGTCGAAGTCTTTGGCATCCAGCCAGTCGGTCACATGCGTATCGCCGTTAAAGGCCCAGACGCGGTTCTTCACCTGCATCGAAAAGAGTGGCCGCAGCCGCGAGGAATAGCAGACCCCGCTGCCGTCGCTATGCGTGTCGTAGGGCGACATCCCCAGTTCGCGATGCTCGTTGAGATAGAGCTCCCACGGGTTCAATGTCAGGAAATTGCCCGACTTCATCTCCATGTCGGCATCGTCGGTGCGGTAATGCGAATTCGCATAGGCCATGAAGGTATGGGTCGAGGCCAGAAACGCGATCTTCGCGCGTGGCGCGTCTTTCGCCGGCACCACGAAGAACGGGACGCGCTCTTCTTCGCCTGTATGGTCTCCGACGCCGGTCAGCCGCGCGGCATAGATGCCGCTTTCAAGATCGGCGGGAACCGTGAACGCGCAGTCGGTCGCCCAGCCGCAATCCTCGAGATCGTCGTCGTGGAAATGCACCGCGGCGTACTGGGCCGGATCGCGGGTCCAGTCATGCACGCTGCCGTCCCAGCGCGAACCTGTCACGGCGCGGGTCGGCATATTGACCAGCATTCCGTGCAGCTTGTTCGGACCGACGTCGGTCATGCGTTCGCCGCTCATCCCTTGCGCAAAGTCCCAGGCAGCGATCACGCGCGGCTTCGTCGCGCCCTCGATCTTGCCCTGCAGCAAAGCCTCGATCTCATTCTCCGCAAGGGTACCGCGCAGCAATACCGGCGCCTCGATCCGCCCGTTATAGAATCGGGTCATGCGCGGCTTTTCCGCGCGTCCCGAACAGACGGCAGCGAAAGTCAGATCGAGACCGCTCTCGGCCGGGCGCATATTCTGCAATCGCGCACGTTTCAAGCCCGCGGGCGCATCGAGTGGAAACCCGTACAGCCCACGCTGCGCAACGAACGCGTCGCCGCTCGCCGGATCGTAGCCGGCAACGACGCGCAGCCATCGCCGCGCCGGCACCGCCGCATCGCCGGCGAGGTCTGTATGCCCACCCTTGCCATCGCCGATCCGAAGCCGAAGCCGTGAATTGTCGTCGATGAAAAGCCCCCAGCCCTGCTGCCGATCTGCGCGCGCCCGGGCGATGAGACATTCTTCCCTCAATCCCGGCATGGTCGGGAAAATCGTCAGCGCGATCGCGAACGCGCCGCCGCTATCCAGCGCCGGGTCGGCCGCAACCGTGCCAAACGATCCGATTTCGATCGGCTGGAACCGGCCCGAGAATTCACCGAGCTCGGCAACCACCGTTTCCTTAAATCCCGGCCCCGCCGGCAGGTCGTCGCCGCAGACGAGGCGCACGATGTCGGCGCGAAAACGGGCGACGCCGTCGCAGCTCGCATGAAAATTGACTGTCGCGCCGGGCCGCAAGGTCCAGCGATCGGCATAGCCGAGAATCCCGTACACGAGGCTCAACCCTCGCCGTCGAGATCGGCCGGAAACGGCAGGCCGCTGTGCTTTTCCCAGCGCAGCTTGAGCAGCGCCCACTCGGCCGCCGCAAGCGACGCGAACAATCGGTTGTCGAGCGGTTTCACGGGATCGCCGCGCCTTTCGCCCATCCGCGCGAGGTACCAGGAGCGATACGGCTCGTGCACGCAGATGACGACCTTGCCTTCCATCGGCTCGATGCGCAGCCGGTTGAGCAGCCGCCGGAGTTCGAGACTGTGCTGCTTCTTCGGCACCCGCCGGTACTCGGCCAGCAAAGGCGCATCCGCCTCGGTGATCCTGTACATGCAGCCTCCCGGCCATCCCGAACGCGCCACATCCTAGCGGCGGTACCGCCGCGGCGCGAGCCTCGGAGCGAAACGCGTCCCATGGGCCAGCGGGGTACCGATGACAGGCGCCGCCGGATCGGCTAGACGATAGCGGCAGGAAGGCGCCGGACAGCACCCGGAGGAAATCGGCTCCGTGATCTATTATCTCGTCACCGCGACGCATCACTACACGATGCAGAATTTTCTGGACGGGCCCGGTAAGGCGCTCGCAGGAAGCGTCCGCGTCGTCACCTACAAGGAATTCCGGACGCTGCGGTCGCTGCCATTCGGGACGTTCGTGTTTTCGGACGTCGACCGGATGAGCGGGTCGCAATCGCTGGAGCTGTCCAAACGCTGGAAGCAGATCGTTGCCGCCGGCGCGCGTGCGCTCAATCACCCGGTTCTGGCATTGCGGCGCTACGATCTTCTGCGCAAGCTTCACGAGGAAGGCATCAACCGTTTCGATGCCTATATGATGACCGAGCACCGCAAGCCGAAGCGCTTTCCGGTGTTCATCCGGTCGGCATTCGACCATGACGGCGCAACCACCGACCTTCTGAAGGATCAGTCTGCATTGGATGCGGAGCTTGCACGGCTCCGCAGCGAGGCAGCCTGGCCTGGCGACAAGGTGATCGTCGAATACGAGCATTATGCCGACGCACAGGGCGTGTTCAGAAAATATGCCGCCTTTCGTGTCGCCGATCGTCTCATCCCGCGCCAGATCCTGGCCGCCACGAAATGGGTTGTAAAGAAACCGGAACTACAGACGGCGGAACTGGCCGCAGAAGAGGCCGCCTATCTGGACGCTAATCCGCATGGCGCGCTGCTGATGCAGGTGTTCGACATGGCGAATATCGAATATGGGCGGATCGACTACACGGTTATCGACGGGCGCGTGCAGATCTTCGAGATCAATTGCAATCCGACGGTTATCGGCCGCACATCGGGTGCCGCCCTGCTCAGCGACAGTTCGCCGCGCGGCCCTACCTATCGCAAGGCGATCGGCCGTTACATCGAGGCGATGGAAGCGATCGACGTGCCGTCGAACGGCCGCCGCATCGATTTCCGGGAGCCGGCCGACGCGGATTAGGGCCTATTGGACTTCCGTTTTTGAACCGTAGCGCCGTTCCCACTCGGCGATGATGCGCTCGCGATTGGCCGCAATCCACTCGAAGTCGCTGTCATGCAGGCGTTCCACGAGATCGTCGGGCAGACCCGGGAGCGTCTTTGCCAGCCCCGGCATGGCCACGATCGGCCAGTCCTCGGCATAGAGCGCCATCGCTTCGGGCGATGCGGTCCAGTCGAGCAGGCGACGGGCTGCGTCAGGTTCGTCGGTGCCGCGGACGATCGCAATTGCACCGATCTCCCAGAAAATGCCTTCGCTCGGCAGCACGATGTCGATCGGCGCCCCGTCTTCGCGCAATTGCACAACGGCGTTCTCGTAGGAAAGGCCGACGACATGCTCGCCGGCGCCGACCAGCTTGCACGGCTTCGCGCCGCCATGCGTATAGAAGGCGATGTTCTCGTGCAGCCGGTCGAGAAAAATCCAGCCCGCCTCTTCGCCCATCAGTTCGAGAAAACCGGCGACAATCATGAAGCCGGTGCCCGACAGAGCCGGACTCGGCATGGTGATGCGGTCGCGATAGACCGGATCGGCGAGATCCTGCCAGGAGACGGGTGCAGGTATCCCAAGTCTCTCGCCCTCGACCCGGTTGTAGCAGGCAAGCCCGGCATAGCCCGAATAGCCGAACCAGGCCGGCGGATCGCCGGCGCCGACGAGGCGCGGATCGAGCGCATCGAGACCGGCCGGTGCGTAAGGATCGAGCATTCCCTCTTCTGCAAGCACGATCACGCTGGTCGCCTGCAAATCCCAGATCACATCCGCCTGCGGATTGTCGCGCTCGGCCAGCAGTCGCGCCATGACGACGCCGCCGCTGTCATGTACATGATCGATCCTGATGTCGGGGTTCGCCGCTTCGAACGCGGCCTGATATTTCTGAAACACCTCGAAATTGAGCGTGCTGTAAACGGTCAGCCGCGTTTCCGCATGCGATGGCGTTGCAACCAGCAATCCCACCAGCAGCGCCCCCGCAACACAAAGCCCGGTTCTGTTCACCGATCGGCCTCCTTCATATCAGACCTTCAAGCAACAGGCACTTTGCAATCACGCCGGCGCGGCCCTATTCAGGTTCGATCTTGGTCGCGTAACGGCGTTGCCATTCTGCGCCGATCCGTTCGCGATTGTCCGCGACCCACTGGAAGTCGATCTTCTGAAGGCGGTCGAGGAAATGCTCCGGCAGATTTGGCCTCGGCTTTGCCAGATCGCGGATCGCAACGATCGACCAGTGATCGGCGAACAACTCATTGGCCGCGCGCGACGATGCCCAGTCGAGGAAACGCCGGGCGGCTTCAGGGTTGTCGGTCCCTTTCACCATACCGACCGAGGCGATCTCCCAGAACATCCCTTCGTCCGGAATGATCGGATCGATCGGCGCGCCGCCCTCGATCTCGCGGATCGGCGCGTTCTCGGTCGCAAGCCCGATCGTGTATTCGCCGGCACCGGCCAGCTTGCAGGGCTTGCTGCCGCTATGCGTATAGAAGGCGATGTTCTCGTGCAGCCGGTCGAGAAAGGCCCAGCCCTCGTCCTCGCCGAACGTCGCGAGAATACCGGCGACAATCATCATGCCGGTGCCCGAGGAATTCGGGTCGGACATGGTGATCTGGCCGCGATAGACCGGATCGGCAAGATCGCGCCAGCTCGTCGGCGGCGGAATGTTTCTGATCGCGCCTTCTTCGCGGTTGTAGCAGACCAACGCCGCATAACCGGAGAAAGCAAACCAGTGCGGCGGCTCGTGCAGATCGATGAGGCGCGGGTCGATATCGGCGAGGCCTGCGGGTGCGTAGGGCTCGATCAGTCCTTCTTCGACCAGGGTCAGGATGCCGGTCGCCGGCATGTCGAAGATGACATCGGCCTTGGGCGATCCACGCTCGGCAAGGATGCGCGCAATGATGATGCCGCTCGCGTCGCCGAACTGCGTCAGCGTGATATCGGGATGTTCCGCCTCAAAGGCCGACTTGTAGACCGCCCATTCCTCGGCGCGCGTCGAACCGTAGACGACCAGCTCCTCGGCCGCCGACGATCGCGGCATCGCGACAAGCAACAACACTGCGACGAGCATGGCGCGGCCAAAACCGTTTGGCGCGCAACGATTGGCTGCAACGTTCATAAAAGACCCCTGTTTGCCTGTAGGGCGTGTTGATCCGCCTTGGAGAACGACCGCGACAATATCAGCGGGCCGCCAATGCGGCCACCGCGATTGCGCCGTATTTGCAACCGACACCCGCTCGGAGCCCCGATCAGCCGCCGAGTGCTTCGATCGCCCGGTCCCGGACGATCGCCGTCATGCGCGGATCGGGACCGACCGGACCGGCATAGGCGAGATCCGGATCGCGTGCGAACGGCGCCGCCGCATCCCCGGCGCCATGGGGCCCCGCATCGGCGAACAGCCCGACGCCGACGGCATGCCGGACTGCCCGTCCGGCCAGCAGACCGGCGACCGAAGGCGGCTCGTCGAGATAGGCGGAAGCGACGTCGGCGAACCCTCCGGTGGCTGCCAGGGCTCGCGCATGAGCGCGGGCGGCCTCGGCCGAGGCCAGGTCTCGGGGCGTCCCGTGGGCCACCAGCACCAGCAGCGTCGCGGCGCGATCCCAACCTTTCTCCAACAGCAACGCCTCGGCACGGCTGGCGGCCAGGTCCGCGATCGCGGGATGGGTGCCCACGGGCGCCGCGAGCCTCACTTTGCCGCGCTGCCGGGCGAGGGCCAGCCGGTCCGGCAGCACGGCTTTGAAGGTGCGGCCCGCTGCCATGAGATATGGCACGACGACGATCCGGTCGGCCGAAAGGGCATCGACCGTGTCGGCTAGACCGGGCGAACCATTGAGACAGGCGGCCGCAACGTCACGGAACTGGCCGGCTTCGCGCAGGCGGCGCGCATGATCCGCCGCCGCACCCGGCCCGCCGGCGATGCCATGCGCGCAAAGCACCAGCGCCGTGTCGTCGACCATGTCGGCGAAACTGTCGTCGAATATGTCGGGCGTCGTCGCCATGGCGATCCTTCGATCTGCAGGCCTCCCAGGCCCGCCTTCTGAAACCTGCGTCTATGTAGCGCTTTGCATCCAGCGACAAAACGGGCGAAATACACGGCCGGGCCGGATGGACGACGAATCGACGAGGAGCGAATGGCAGAGCGAACGCGATACGACTATATCGTCGTGGGAGCCGGCACGGCCGGCTGTATCGTCGCAAATCGCCTGAGCGAAGACCCGAATGTCCGTGTCCTGCTGCTCGAGGCCGGCGGCCGCGACCGCCATCTTTTCATCCATATGCCGGCGTCGGCCGCGCTCGCCGCACGCAACCCGAAATTGATCTGGGACTACAAGACCGACGCCGAACCGCATCTCGACGGTCGCATCGTCCAGGAACAACGCGGCCGGGTGATCGGCGGGTCGTCCTCGGTCAACGGCATGGTCGCCAATCGCGGCAATCCGCGCGACTACGATGGCTGGGCGGCGCAGGGTCTTGCCGACTGGTCGTTTGCCCATTGCCTGCCCTACTTCCGCAAGAGCGAGACCTTCGATCGCGGCGGCAACGATTATCGCGGCGGCGACGGGCCGCAGCATATCGAGACCTGTCCCGCCACCAATCCGCTCGATCGCACCTTCATCGAAGCCGGCAAGGAGGCGGGCTATCCCTTCACCGACGACCAGAACGGCCGGCAGCACGAAGGTTTCCATATCGCCCAGAGCTTCACCCGCAAGGGCAAACGCTGGAGCACGGCCGACGGCTATCTCCGCCCGGCTCTTTCACGCCCGAACCTCGCTTTGACGATGGGTGCGCTGGTCCATCGCGTGCTGTTCTCCGGCACGCGCGCCATCGGCGTCGAGTATGCCGAGCGCGGCGCCGTTCATCGGGTCGAGGCCGACCGCGAGGTCATTCTCTGCGGCGGTGCGATCAATTCGCCGCAGACATTGCTGCTTTCCGGCATCGGCGATGCACAGCATCTGGCCGCCCACGATATTCCACTGGTCGCGCATCTGCCCGCGGTCGGGCAACAGCTCGAAGACCATATGACGGTGCCGATCCAGTATGCCGCACGCAAGCCCGTCTCGGTCGCCCGCCAGCTCGGCACCAGGGTGCAGCGCTGGGGCATCGGCCTGCAATGGCTGCTGTTCCGCAACGGGCTCGGCACCACGAATTTCTGCGAGACCGGCTGCTTCTTCAAGAGCTCGGACGACGTGCCTTATGTCAATCTCCAGCACGAGTTCTATGCGCTCTGCGCCTTCGTCGGCGCGTCGTCGAGCAACTTTGCCGAGGGCTTCATGTATTCGATGGGCATCATGCGCCCGGCCAGTCGCGGCTGGGTCCGGCTCAGATCGGCGAACCCGGCCGAACATCCGACGATCCGGTTCAATTACCTGGAAGCCGAGAGCGATCGGCGCGAGATGATCGACGGCGTAAGGCGGACCCGCGAGATGGCAGCCCAGCGCACCTGGGACGAACTGCGCGGCGAGGAGATCACGCCGGGCGCGCCAATCCAGACGGATGAGGAGATCCTCGCCTGGATCCGCACTGTGGGATCGACCGAATATCACCCCACCTCGAGTTGCCGCATGGGGACCGGCGAGGATGCGGTCACAGATCGTCAGGGCCGTGTGCACGGCATCGAGGCCCTGCGCGTGATCGACGCCTCGATCATGCCGAACAATGTGACGGCCAATCTCAACGCGCCGGTCATCATGATTGCGGAAAAACTCGCCGACATGGTCGCAGGCAGAAAGCCGCTGCCGCCCTCGACCGCGCCGGTCGCGTGAGCTGGCATGACCGACGGACGGCCGCTCGACGGGGTGAAAATCGTCGATCTGACGCATGTCCTGGCCGGGCCTTACTGCACCTACATCCTCGCGCTGCTCGGCGCTAACGTGATCAAGATCGAGAATGTCGACAGTGGCGACGTCGTGCGTCAGGCCGGCCCGCGTCGCGATCTGAACGAGATCGGCATGGGATCGCATTATCAGGCGCAGGGCGGCGACAAACGCTGCATTGCGGTCGACATCGCAAGCGACGGCGGCAAGGCGGTGCTCGCGCGACTGATCGCGACGGCGGATGTTTTCATCGAGAATCTGCGGCCGGGCGCAACATCCGGGCACGGTTTCGATCCCGCCACGCTTCGCGCCCGCCATCCGCGACTGATCTGCGCGCGCGTCAGCGGCTTCGGCGCTGACCAGCCGCGCCGCGCCTACGACAATGTGGTGCAGGCCGCCTCCGGAATCGTTGCCTCGACCGGTCCGGAGGGCGGCCCCGCGGTCAAGGCCGGACCGGCCGTCGTCGATTACGCGACCGGCCTCACCGCCGCGCTCGCCCGTCGATTACGCTCTTGGCGGTGTGCTTCGCGGCGCTGAT
>JBBDWX010000038.1:0-8675 GCA_040902665.1 Dongiaceae bacterium | reverse complement strand
CCTGACGGCGCGGCGGTGATCGCCGATGTCGTGCGCGATGCCGGTTCGCTCGGCAGCCCGCCGATCTCGGTTGTCGGTCACACCGACCTTTCGGGTTCGGCTGAATACAACATGGGTCTCTCGCTCCGTCGGGCGGATTCAGTGCGCGATGCACTGCTCGCCGGTGGGGTGAGCCCCGAGCAGATCACCACGGCTGGTCGTGGCGAAGCGGAGCCTGCGGTACCCACCGCCGACGGCGTCCGTGAGCAGGCGAACCGCCGCGCGGAGATCATCATCCAGCAGTAATTCCTGCCTGGATGCGCGATCGAACGGCGCCGGGGGCAACCCCGGCGCCGGTTTCTTTTCGCCGCCGCGCCGCCTTCGCAAAGCGGGCATCGCCAATGCGCCCTTGGCCCCGCGGCCGGGCGCGATAGAATGGCGCCACCCTCGCCGCCGCAGAGTTCAGGAACAGCGCATGTACGCGGAAACCACCCGCTCGATCGAAATCAAGGTTCGTCCGATCTATCTCGACGATCAATCGTCGCCCGACGAATCGCATTTCGTCTGGGCCTATCATGTGCGCATCGAGAACAAGGGATCGGAGACCGTCCAGCTGCGCAGCCGCTATTGGCGGATCACCGATGCGCAGGGCCGCGTGCAGGAAGTCCGCGGCGCCGGCGTCGTCGGCGAGCAGCCGGTTCTCAAACCGGGCGAAAGCTTCGAATACACCAGCGGCACACCGTTGCCGACGCCCTCGGGGTTCATGGTCGGCACCTATCAGATGGAAACGGCGGAGGGCGAGCGATTCGATGTTGCCGTACCGGCCTTCTCGCTCGACAGCCCGCATCAGCCGGTGCATCTGAATTGACCGGGCCCGGGGTCAAGATCCGGAAGGGGATCTGAAACGATGGACGACTCGAAGAAACCTGCGAAGCGCGCACCGACCGGGCGGCCCGATCGCACCGAGGCGGAAGCTGCGGTTCGTACGCTGATCCGCTGGGCGGGCGACGATCCCGACCGCGAGGGCCTGGTCGGAACGCCGGCCCGGGTCGCGCGCGCCTACGAGGAATTCTTCTCCGGCTACGGAATCGACCCGGTCGAGGTGCTCAGCCGCACCTTCGAGGAGACCGAGGGCTACGACGAAATGGTGGTGCTGCGCGACATCCGCTTCGAGTCGCATTGCGAGCATCACATGGCGCCAATCATCGGCCGCGCCCATATCGCCTACCTGCCGCGCCGGCGCGTGGTCGGAATCTCGAAGCTCGCGCGCCTGCTCGAGATCTATAGCCGCCGCCTCCAGATCCAGGAAAAGCTGACGGCGCAGATCGCGAATACCATCGACGAAGTGCTGCAGCCGCGCGGTGTCGCCGTCGTGCTCGATGCCGCACACCAATGCATGACCACCCGCGGCATCCACAAGCCCGGATCGAGCATGGTGACGAGCCGGATGCTCGGCGCCTTCCGTTCCGATGCATCGACCCGCCGCGAATTCCTTTCCATCATCGGAAGCCCGCACGGAGGCCAGCTGATCAACGTCTGAGCCCTGCAACGCTGCAGGCTCGAGCGCGACGGCCACGCAAAACGATGCCGGATCTTCGCCCTGTTCTTTACGTTCTCGGGCTGCTGCTGATCGCGCTGGCCGGGGCGATGCTGTTGCCTGCCCTGATCGATATGCTCGACGGCAACCCGGATTGGCGCGCGTTTCTCGCGAGCGCCGGGCTTTCCGCGACGGCCGGCGGCGGCATGGCGCTCGCCTTCCGTCCTTCGAAGCCGATCGAGCTGACGCATCGTGCCGGGTTCCTTCTTACGACCCTGTCATGGCTGGTGATCGCCGCGTTCGCGGCGCCGCCCTTTATGCTCGCTGGAACCAATCTCGATCTTGTCGATGCGTTTTTCGAAGCGATGTCCGGCATCACCACCACGGGATCGTCGGTGATCTCCGACATCGACAACCAGTCGATGGCGATCAAGCTCTGGCGCTCGATGCTGCAGATGCTGGGCGGCATCGGGATCGTCGTCATGGCGGTTGCCGTGCTGCCGCTGCTGCGGGTCGGCGGCATGCAGCTCTTCCGCGCCGAATCGTCGGACAAATCGGAAAAGATCCGTCCGCGCGTCTCGCAGGTCTCCGGCATCGTCGTATCGATCATCCTGGTGCTGACCGCGGTCTGCGCGCTGGCCCTCATGCTCGCCGGCATGCCGGTTTTCGATGCCGTCTGCCATGCGATGACCACGGTCGCGACCGCCGGCTTCTCGACCAAGGCGGCCTCGCTGGGCGCCTATCCGAGCCCGCTGATCCACTGGATCATTACGGTCTTCATGTTCATCGGCGGCATGGCCTTCATCCTGCTGATTCAGGTTTCCCGCGGCAGGTTCTCGGTCCTGCTGCGCGATACGCAGCTCCGCTGGTATGCGATCTATATCGGCGCGTTCATTCTCGCGATGACGCTGTGGCAGGTCGTTCTCAACGACCGCGATTTCTGGTCGGCGTTGACCGCGTCCGCCTTCAATGTCGTGTCGATCGCAACCACCACCGGCTTTGCCAGCGAGGATTTTCTCGCCTGGGGCAGCCTGCCGGTTGCCGGGTTCATGGTGCTGATGTTCATCGGCGGCTGCACCGGATCGACCTCGGGCGGCATCAAGGTGTTCCGCTACTGCATCCTGGGCGGTGTCGCGCACGGTTTGCTGCGCAATCTGGTGCATCCGCACCGCGTGCAGCAGACCACCTATAACGGCCGGCCGGTCGGCGACGACGTCATCCGCTCCGTCCTCGGCTTCTTCTTCTTCTATATGGCCGCGTTCGCCATCCTGACGCTGGTGTTCTCGCTGTTCGTCGGCAACCTGACGCTCGGCCTCTCCGCCGTCGGCCAGGCGCTCGGCAATGTCGGTCCCGGTCTCGTGCCTTCGATCGGCCCAGTCGGCCATTTCGGCGGCCTGCCGGACGGCGCAAAATGGGTCCTCAGCCTTGCGATGCTGCTCGGACGGCTGGAACTGCTGACGATCCTCGTCCTGTTCCTGCCGACTTTCTGGCGCGGCTGATCGCGGTGTTGTTCCCGCCGCGGCCGACCGCGGCGCGCTCAGCGCAGATATGGACCGAACGCCGCGGCCATACGCGGATCGAGTTCGGCATTGAGGCTGCGCATCAGCGCCTCGACATTCGCGAACCAGATTCTCTCCCGCTCGTTCAGCGAGGTCGATGGATCGACATATTGCTGCAGCGAGACATCGGCTGTCACGAAGGCGCGTGCCGCACCGCCTGCCTTGAGCAGGTCGATCCGTACCGCGATCCGCATGTCGTAACGGTCGAGCGGTTCCGTGCCGTACCCGGCAGGCGGCGTCACACGACTTTGTTCGATCGAACTCGCATCCAGAACAATGAAACGGACCGTGCCGTCAATCCCGACCGCCTGCAGGCGATCCTCGGCCCAGCGCCGCGCCGCTGTCGCCGGCGTCACCGGATAGAGATGCTCGACATGGGGGTCGGTGCCCGGCGAGCGATACACCTCCTCGATCTCGATCGAGGCCACATCCATGCTGTAAACGGGTAAATGGTTGTAGGTGAGCTCGGGGAAACCTCCCCGGGTCGGCGGTGTGCTGCACGCTGCCGCGCCGAAGGTCAGAAGCAGGAACATAGCCGTACGCAGGGTTCTGGAGATCATTCGTCGCGAATCGCTCAGGTCAGGACGATCAAGGATGAATGCTGCCGCCAGCCCCGGTCAAGCGCGGCCCGCCTTCACGCACCGGGTTTCCGCTACGTAGCGGCGAGCGCGTCGATTTCGCCCCGTTCGAAGCGGTAGGTCCGGTTGCAGAACTCGCAGGTGACCGCGAGCTGCTCATCCTCGATCAATTCGACCAGGTCGTCGTGGGGCAGTTGCGCCAGCGTTCGTTCGACCCGCTCGCGCGAACAGCGGCATCCAGCCTGCAGCCGGCGTTCGTCGAACACGCGCACGCCTTCCTCGTGAAAGAGACGATAGAGCAGATCGGTCGGTGCCAGATCGCGATCGTTCAGTTCCTCGCGGCGTACGCTCGAAAGCAGGACACAGGCACGGCGCCAGTCTTCGTCGATCGCCTCTTCCTCCGGCGCGACATTGGCATCGGTTGGCGGCGGCATGCGTTGCAGCATGATGGCCGCCGTGCGTCGCTGGCCGGCCGCATCGGTGTCGCCTGCGAATACGATCGCCGTTCGGACCTGCTCCGACTGGCGAAAATAATGATGGATGCATTCGACCAGCGTTTCGCCGTCGAGTTCGACGATGCCCTGATACCGATCGGTATCGACGCCCTGATCGACGGTAAAGGCGAGATAGCCGGGGCCCGTCAAACGCGGCAGCGATGGGCCGCTGATGCCGGCGGCGGCACGCGCGACGGCCGCCGCGTCGAACTGCGCATAGGCCCGCATGTCCCCGGCGCTGGTTGCATCGGCGACCATCAGCTTGACCGGCCCCTCGCCTTTGGTCTGCAGCGAGAATACGCCGTCGAACTTGAGCGCATCGGAGAGCAGTGCCGACAATGTCAGGATCTCACTGAGCAGTCCGGCAACGGGCGCGGGATAGGCGTGGCGCCCCAGAATCTCGTTCACCAGCGGTCCGAGCCGCACCAGGCGGCCGCGCACCGGCTGGCCCTCGAGCGCAAAGGGCAGCACGAAATCGTCGCAGCGGGGCATCAGATCTCGCCGAGGCACCAGTAGAGAATGCCCTTCTGCGCGTGCAGGCGGTTTTCCGCCTCGTCCCAGACGACCGATTGCGGCCCGTCGAGCACCGAAGCGGTCACTTCCTCGCCGCGATGGGCCGGCAGGCAATGCATGAAGATCGCATCCTTCGCCGCCTGCGCCATGACCCGCTCGTCGACCTGATAGGGTTTGAGCAACTGCTCGCGGTTGATCTTGTCGGCCTCGTCGCCCATCGAGACCCAGATATCGGTCACGACGCAGTCGGCGCCCGCAACGGCACTTGCCACATCGTCGGTCACCGTGACACGACCGCCCTCATGCTGGGCCCAGCCGAGCACCTGTCCGGGCGGGCGAAGCTGCGGCGGGCAGGCAATCGCCAGTTCGAAGCCGAAACGCGCGGCGGCATGGATCCACGACGTCGCCATGTTGTTGCCGTCGCCGATCCAGGCAATGCGGCGACCGGCGATCGGACCGCGATGCTCCTCGAACGTCATCACGTCGGCCATCAGCTGACAGGGATGGGTCTGGTCTGTGAGCCCGTTGATGACCGGCACGGTGGCGTTCTCCGCCAGTTCGATCAGCTTCTCGGCGCGGGTCGTGCGCAGCATGATTGCGTCGACATAGCGCGAGAGCACGCGCGCCGTATCGGCCACAGTCTCGCCGCGGCCGAGTTGCGAGCCCTGCTGTTCGAGGACGATCACCTCGCCGCCGAGCTGCTTCATGCCGACCTCGAACGATACGCGAGTGCGCGTCGAGGGTTTTTCGAAAATCAGCGCAAGCGACTTGCCGGCGAAAGGATGCACCTTGCCGCCCGGCGGCGCACCGCGTTTGCAGGCGAGCGCTGCATCGATCATACGGCGCAGTTCCCTGCCGTCGAACCGGTCGAGATCGAGGAAATGCCGTGGGGTCGTGCTGTTCTCCGCCACGTCAATGCGCCTCAGGCCAGGCGCGGCAGACGGAATCGATGATCTGTACCGCCTCATCGACCTCTGCGTTCCCGGCGATCAACGGCGGCAACAGGCGCACGACATTATCGCCAGCCCCGACCGTCAACAATCCCGCAGCCATCAGCCGCGCAACCATCTCGGTGTTCGGCACGACGCATTCGAGGCCGAGCATCAACCCCTTGCCGCGCACGGCGCGAAGCTGTTTCGGATGGGCGGCGGCGACGCGCTCGATGCGCTGGCGCAGATTGGCGCCGTTCTTTTCGACGCGGGCGAGGAAACCGTTTTCCAGCAGCACGTCCAGCACCGCGTTGCCAACCGCCATCGCGAGCGGATTGCCGCCGAAGGTGGTGCCGTGGCTGCCGGCGGTGAGCACGCTCGCGACCTTTTCGATCGCAAGGCAGGCGCCGAGCGGAAAGCCGCCGCCGATGCCCTTGGCCGTGGCCACGATATCGGGGCGGATTTCGGCCCATTCATGGGCAAATAATTTACCGGTGCGGCCCATGCCGCATTGCACCTCGTCGAGGAACAGCAGCAAGCCGAATTCGTCGCAGACGGCACGCAAGCCCTGCAGATACTCTACCGAGGCGGCCCGCATGCCGCCCTCGCCCTGCACCGGCTCGACCAGGATCGCGGCGGTCTCCTTCGTGATCGCCGCGCGCATCTCGTTGAGATTCTCGAACGCGACCTGATCGAACCCGTCGACCAGCGGTGCGAAACCCTTGATGTGTTTCTCCTGCTTTCCAGCCGAGATCGTGGCCAGCGAGCGGCCGTGAAAGGCGCCGCTGCAGGTGATCACGCGAAAGCGCTCAGGGTTGCCGGTCTCGTCATGATATTTGCGCACGAGCTTGAGCCCGCACTCGATCGCCTCGACGCCGGAATTGGTGAAGAACACGCTGTCGGCGAAGCTCGCTGCGACCAGGCGCTCGCCGAGACGATCCTGTCCCGGAATCCGGTACAGGTTCGAGCTGTGCCAAAGCTTTTCAGCCTGCGCTTTCAGCGCCGCCACCAGATGCGGATGCGCATGGCCGAGCGCGGTGACGGCAATGCCGCTCGCAAAATCGAGATAGCGCCGCCCGTCCGTGGCGATGAGATAGGCGCCCTCGCCGCGCTCGAAAGCGAGGTCGTAGCGGGCGTAGGTCGGCATGACCGGCGCGATCATCTTGCGGAGCTCCCTGAAAAAGGCCGAGACTATCGGTCCTCGTCCGGGGCCTGTCAACGCACGGACCCGGCCGTACAGGGCCGGTTTCCGGGCCTTTCGGCAGTCTGAATAGAGAGGTCGAGATGGCCCCGAAGCGCCTGCGCCTGACGGCACCCGACGACGCCAACCAGTTGCGCAACGCCGCCGATTACGAAGCCCAGCTCGATGCCTTGCAATTGCGGCTGGTGCAGATTCAGCAAGCAGCGATGCGCAGCCGCGAGCGCGGGATCGTCGTTCTCGAGGGCTGGGATGCGGCCGGCAAAGGCGGCCTGATCCGCCGGCTCAACGCCCGGCTCGATCCGCGCTTCGTCAAGGTGATCCCGATCGCCGAGCCGAAACCCGACGAGCAGGGCCGACACTATCTCTACCGCTTCTGGCAGGGCCTGCCGTTGCCCGGCACGATCACCGTCTTCGACCGCTCATGGTACGGCCGCGTTCTCGTCGAGCGGGTCGAGAAACTGATCCCGCCATCGGCCTGGAAACGCGCCTATGACGAGATCAACGCGTTCGAAGCGATGCTGGTCGACGACGGCATCCGGCTGGTGAAACTGTTCCTGCATATCTCGGCCGAAGAGCAGATCCGGCGTTTCAAGGATCGGATGGAAACACCGCATAAGCGCTGGAAGCTGACCATGTCGGATCTGCGCAATCTCGAACGTCGCGGCGAGTACCAGCGTGCGATCGACGATATGTTCGCACACTGCCATACCAGACGCGCGCCCTGGGATGTGATCGCGTCCGACTATAAATGGTGGTCGCGCTGCCAGGCGATGAGCCGGATCGTCGCCGTGCTCGGCAAGGGTCTGTCGATCGAACCGGCGCCGGCCGATCCGAAACTCGCCCGACAGCTCAAATCGTTGCGGAAGAAAATCCGCGCGCGCAAGAAATAAGCCGGCCGCGGATCAGCTCTTGAGCCGCCAGCCGCGGGCGAACAGCCGCCACACGACGAGGCCGAGCACGACATCGATCGCCAGCAACAATCCGACACCGACCGAGAGCGAGGCCTGCGATTCGCCGCGAAACCCGTAGCGCACGCCGTCGATCGCATAGAACAGCGGGTTATAGAGCGTGAGGTCGCGTGCGAAGTCCGGCAGCGCGTCGATCGGATAGAACATGCCCGAGAGGAACGACGCCGGTATCACGAAGAAGGTCAGCAGTGCTGCGTAATGGTCCCAGCGTCGCGCCCAGAGCCCGCCCAGAATTCCCGCGAGGCTGAGCATCAGCGCACCGAGAACCGCAAACAGCAGTAGCGCCAGCGGCGCCACCGGCCGCATGTCGACGAAGAACAACGTGACCAATGTCAGCACCGTACCGGTCAGCAGACCGACCGACACCCCCGCCCCGGTCATTGCGACCAGCCGTTCGATCGGCGCAATCGGCGGCTGCAGGACATCGACGATCATGCCGTCGAGCTTGTCGAACAAGATGGAGGCGCAGGCCATCTCGAAGGCGCGGTTCATGATCGTGAACATCACCAGACCCGGTGCTATGAAGGCGAGCAGACTGCCGGCATCCTCAGGCCGGTCGATCGATGTCGCCGCGAGCCCGAAGATCGCGAGATAGAGCAGATTGGCGACGACCGGACCCCAGAGACTGTCGAGATGGTCCTTCAGGCCGCGCCGCACCTCGCGCCGATAGAGCGATGCCATGCCGATCCGGTTGACCGCACCGAAGCGGCGCGGACGGCGCAGCAGCCTGACCGATACCGGCGGCAGTGCCGTCACGGGCGCAGCTTGTAGCCGATCGCGATCAGCCGCCAGTTCAGCCAGAGCAGCAGGCCGTTGGCGGCGATCATCAGCAGCACGCCGGCCGTCAGCGACCCGTCGGCATGGCCGATAAAGCCGTAACGGAAGCCGTCGATCATGTAGAAGAACGGATTGAGATG
>JBBDWX010000037.1:0-1331 GCA_040902665.1 Dongiaceae bacterium | reverse complement strand
GCCGCGCTCACGTCGCTCAAGGAAGGCAAGGCCGATCTCGTCTTCGCCGACGGAATTGCGCTCGCCTTCTGGCTCAACGGCACCGGCTCGAACGGCTGTTGCGCGTTCCGCGGCGGTCCCTTCACCGACAGCCGTTTTTTCGGCGACGGCATCGGCATTGCCGTGCGCCGCGAGAACGATCCCCTGCGCCTTGCCATCAACCACGCCCTGTTCCGGCTGTGGGAGAAGGGCGTCATCGCCGATCTCTATCTGCGCTACTTTCCTGTCGGCTTTTATTGAGCGCCGCGCTGGAACGTCTCACTTTTCTGCGCTAGGCACAGGCGAGGAGCAATAGAATGACCGCCGCCGCACTCGCCGACGATCTCCGCGCCGCCGCCGAAACCTCCAATGCCTGGCCGTTCGAGGAGGCGCGCAAACTCGTCGCGCGACTGAAGAAGAAACCGAAGAACGAAGTGATTTTCGAGACAGGTTATGGCCCGTCCGGCCTGCCGCACATCGGCACATTCGGCGAGGTTGCGCGCACCACCATGGTGCGTCACACCTTTCGCGTGCTGACCGACGACAAAATCAAGACGCGCCTGATCGCCTTTTCGGACGACATGGACGGCTTGCGCAAGGTGCCGGACAATGTCCCGCAGAAGGACATGCTCACCAAGTTTCTCAACAAGCCGCTGACCAAGGTGCCCGATCCCTTCGGCACCCATCCGAGTTTCGGCGAGCACAATAATGCGCGGCTGCGCGCCTTTCTCGATCAGTTCGGCTTCGAATATGAATTCATGTCATCGACCGAATGTTACAAGGCCGGCCGCTTCGACGAGGCGCTGCTCAAGGTGCTCGCGCACTACGAAAAGGTGATGGCAATCATGCTGCCGTCGCTGCGCGAGGAGCGCGCGCAGACCTATTCGCCGTTCCTGCCGATCTCCGAACGCACCGGCGACGTGCTGCAGGTGCCGATCGTGGCGCATGACTCTAAGGCCGGCACGATCACCTATGAGGATCCCGAGACAAAAGAGCCCGTGACCACGACGGTGACCGGCGGCCGCGTCAAGCTGCAATGGAAGCCCGACTGGGCCATGCGCTGGGTCGCGCTCGGTGTCGATTATGAAATGGCCGGCAAGGACCTGATCGACTCGGTGAAGCTCTCAAGCGAGATCGCCCGCGCGCTCGGCGCCCAGCCGCCCGAAGGCTTCAATTACGAACTCTTCCTCGACGAGCAGGGCCAGAAGATATCGAAGTCCAAGGGCAACGGCCTCACCATCGACGAATGGCTGCGCTATGCGAGCCCGGAAAGCCTCTCGCTCTTCATGTATCGCGAGCCGCGGGCGGCGAAG